>DATDOJ010000066.1:0-24288 GCA_035293345.1 Bacteroidia bacterium | reverse complement strand
AAGTGTGTATGAAGGAGAGAAAGAGAAAGCTCCATTGGGTGCAGCTACTGTCGAACCAACCTGAGTTACTGTGGAGAAAGATGAGCTGGTTCCTGATGTCCATAATTTTGCATTGGCAATATTTGCAGCAGGGTTGTCTGTTCCATAACTCGAAAGTGTATTGAAATTAAATAATGTGGCGCTGAGCGGTGATAAGTCACCGGAAGTAACCACCTGGATGCCCATGATTTCCTGGTTGAACGTTCCCGCGCTCACTACAGCGAGATTGTTTTGAGTGGTGGTAAAAGAAGTATAAGTCATCGGCACCGGCTCCGGCTGAATGTCTATATCATAATCTTCGTAGTCAGAAAGATCGGTAACATTACAAGGAGTGGTGTTGCCTGCGGATGCGATAACCATACCTACTCTCATCTTTGATAATCCCAATGAAGCAGTAATGGGTACCGTAACAGGCCAGCTTAGCGGAAAACTAACTGGCGGAGTACTTACGGTAATGTTGAGAGGAGCCATAACCTCCTCCCCGGCATCAGCATAATCGCCATCACGATTCCAGTCAATCCATGCAGCGACATGTTTCACAGAAGTAGTGGCGTTCCAAACTGTCGGGAAAAGAGTATACGATAAAGTTCTTTGAATAGGTGTTGCTGCACCAGTACAAACATATCCGTCCCATGTGCTGGTTCTGTTGATGGTATTAAAAACCAAAGTATCAATCCAGGAAGTAATCGCAGTAGTATTTCCCGTGGCGCAATAAAATTCACAAGGCGGGTCATTGAATTCGGTTACAATAAAATCGTCTAATCTCCATCCTGTGCCGGTACATCCACCGGCACCGCCAAACGCCATTTGAATGCCGACATATTTTGATTCGTTGGAAGCAACCGTAAAAAACCCTGCATATCGTGTGTAGGTCGAACTCTGTGTGGAGGTAGCCAAAATCACATCAGCCCCGGAAGCCGCAACCATTGAAGCATTATTGGCAACAATACTTTTTTTCATCTTCAACGCGTTCGTCACAAAGCACATTGTCCCTGCATTTTTTCCATACACCTCCACCCTGTAAAACTTTCCAACCTGGAAACTCAATGCAGAGGTTGTTATTACAGATGCATCGTAGCAGCCTGCAGTGTTTCCGCTGCATCCGCCAATTAATTCACCGTGTCGGCTGCCGGCATATGGATTTGTGGTTGCGTTCCCAACCAATGATGTCCCGCTTGTCAAACTTAAAATAGGGATGGGGTCGGTTGTCTCAAAACCGGATTGGTATAACACCGTCTGACCAAATGATAATGTGCTTGCATGAAGCACGCTTATCAATACAATCGTGATTAGCTTTTTCATGACCATTTATTTTTTTGGTTCACTTTCTTTTTTCTTGTTTTCCTCTGCCGCTTTTTCTGCTTCTTCTTTTGTTTTGTTTCCCGGATGCTCAGGCGCCCAAATAGATTGGGGTTCATTCACGACAGGTTTTGCAATATCGGGATTATCGCTGACGGCTGCTGCCGGTTTATCAGCTGCGGCAGGGGTATCTTTTATGAGTTCATAAGTCACGGTTGGTTGAGAATTATTTTGCTGCGACTGCGCGCTGGCTTCGCCCGCAAGAAAACTTACGAGCACGATTGCCAAAATAGTTTGAAGGATTTTTTTCATGGCTTTATGATTTTAATTTTTAATAAACCGAATCGGAACTTTCCCCCGACTGTGAAGGATGTAGACACCCTGAGGCAATTTTGCTGTGCTGATATCAATAAGTTTACCTCTTATCAGATTGTAAGACGCTTCCTGCGAACCAAGAATGTTCAGCACTGACAGAACGCAATTATCTGATGAGCGGATGGAGATTCTGTCGTTAAAAATTTCATACGTCCATCCTGCATTGGCAGCGCCAGATGGTGAATTAATTCCGGCAACAACAACATTGATCTGGTGTGTAACGGAATCGTAACATGTCACATCGGTGTAATAAGAATTAAGTTTCACGTTATAGGTGCCACTTGCCGAGTAGGTGTGTGACGGAGATGTTGAAGTTGATGTGTTGCCGTCATCGAAATCCCAGTAAGAGGATGATGCTCCCGAACTCGTATTTGTAAACGTCACTACGCCTCCGTTGGCAGAACTGCTGAACCCCGCGGCAACTGTTGACTGTGCAACGGGCAGGAACAGAAAATCGAAATTGAATGCAGTGTCTCCGGAAGCGAGATTATTATACCAATTCCCAAACTGTTTGATTTTAATGAGGTTCAGATTTTGTCCGTTGGGAACAACATTTCTGCGGACAAAAAAATCATCCTGCCCTGATGAAAATAATTCAAGTGCAATCATGGTGTTGAAACTCGAATTGACGGATACAGCAGTTGCGAACACAGCATCAATCTGTACAACAGTATTTCCATTGGGTACTGTTACGTCCACCTGACCGAGAATAGCTCCCGGCAGCCCTGAAGTTCCCTGCTCTCTGTAGATAATTACTTTCACTGTATTGGAAGTGGAAACTGCAGGGTTCATCCTTGCCCAGAATCTTACGGAATAAATGGCTCCGCTCAACGCGTTGTATTGCTGCGCCACCGCCTGGTAGTTTGTGTTCACCACGTTTTCTTCCCCAAAGCCACTTGCTCTTGTCAAGGGAGATTGGTCGAGGTAGCTGCTGCAACTGACAGATGACAATTGTCGGACCTGTGCCGCGACATTGCCATTGTAAACTACAACAGCCATCAAAACAACTATGAATGGTATCGCCCGCATCAACTCTTTTATTGTTCTCACAAATAAATTACGTTTTTATAAAATTACAATTCAAACCATCTGTTACACTTAAGAAACTGTCTTTGCGAACCTGAATGGTTTAATTTTCTCGTGCAATGTAGGCAAGTTTAGCGACTTTAATCTGAATTTTGTTTCAAATCGTTTAACAATTTTGTGGACAGTAATATATGAATGGCTAACTTACATTTTTAGTGTGTAAATATTCCCCTATGAAACAAGCAGATATTGAAAAATACCGCCACGACCTGGAAGTAATCCGCATGACGGCAGAGCAGGTGAAAAAAGATTTTTCTTTTCACAATATTGAAATCACGTTCAGCGGAAATGAGATGACTGCTTATGCCGAACTGAAAACACAGCTCACTCCCCTGCTTGCAAAACTACTTGCCGGAAACCGCACCCGGCTTATGCAATTGCTCTACCGCATTGATGTGCCGGAGCGTGACTGGAAAAAAGTTGTCATGCTGGAAGACAAAAATGCGCAGCCAATAAAACTCACCGAAATAATTCTTGAGCGGGAGTTTATGAAAGCGCTGACGAGGAAGTTGTTTTCAGGGAAATGAAAATCCAAATTCTCGCTGTCCGGGTGCGATTAGATTATACGATTCCGGTGATTAGCCATGCAAACCCAAAAAAAGCAATTGGCTCGCAAAATTTTTCAGGACTAAAAACCTTCCTTTTTAGTACATTCGTTGCCAATGTTATTGCCTGATAGCATCAAATCAATTTAAGAAATTAAAATGGTGACTGACACTGAACACGGCTTATCGGAAATCCTCGACCGAATCACCGATGGTTTTATAGCGCTGGATAAAAACTGGTGCTACACCTATATGAATAAAAGAGCCGGTGAAATTCTAAACCGCGACCCGCAGCAGATGATTGGCAAACACATCTGGACAGAATTCCCCGAAGGCATTGGTCAGCCGTTTCATAAAGCGTATGAACAGGCGATGACAGAACAGAAATATATTTTTCTCGAAGAATATTACCCACCCTTAGACAGATGGTTCGAGAATCATATTTACCCGTCACCTAACGGGGTGTCTGTATATTTCCGCTGCATTACAGAAAAGAAAAAACAGGAATTAAAACTGAAGACGAGCGAAACTAAATATCGAAGTGTTGTTGAAAATATACATGAATCATTAGTTGTTGAAGATGTTGATGGCAATCTTGTTTACGCAAATAATGAATTCTCAAAAATGTTCGGATTTTCAAAGGATGAACTCAGGAATTTGTCATTAATAGATTATACTGCTCCTGAATCTTATCCTGAAGTTTTGGAACGACACATTCAACGGATGAAAGGCATTGAGTTACCGGAAGAATTCGAGTATAAAGGAATGCGAAAAGATGGTACTGAAATATGGGTTGACTGCAGAGTTTCGGCAATTTTGAGTGAGGGGAGAATAGTCGGAACACAATCGCTGGAAAGAGATATAACGGAAAGAAAAAAAGCAGAAGAAAAACTAATTGAAAAAGAATTGCAGTATCGCTTGTTAATTGAACATGCTTCGGATGGAATTTTTATCTCCGACCTCAATGAACATTTTTTAGATGCCAATTCCAGCGCCTGCGAGTTAATAGGTTATTCAAAAGAAGAATTATTGAAATTGGTGGTTGATGACCTGGTGATTATTAAACCGGGCGAAACGCCTTCGCGTTTCGATGAAATAAAAAGCGGGATAAGAATTATTCAGGAACGCAATTTGAGACGCAAAGACGGCTCAATGGTTCCCGTTGAAGTCACCGCTAAGATGCTTCCTGATAAGAGAATCCTTTCCATTGTGCGCGATGTAACGGAACGAAAAAAGAATGATGAAAAATTAGCCGAGAGCGAAAACCGCTTGCGCACTATCATTCAAACCGAACCGGAATGTATAAAATTAATTGGGCCAAATTGCGAATTGCTTGAAATGAATCCTGCAGGACTTATCATGATTGAAGCTGACAATATTGAACAGGTTATCAATCGCTCTGTATTGGATTTGATTAATGAAAAATATCGGGATGCTTTTGCACGGTTAACATCTGAAGTGTTCAATGGAAACCCCGGTTCTCTTGAATTTGAAATCACCACCCTCAAAGGAACACACCGCTGGCTCGAAATCCACGCAGTTCCTTTGAGGGATATTGACGGAAAAATAATTTCGTTGCTTGGAATTACACGCGACATCACTGAAAGAAAAAAAGCAGAAGAGGAAATATTAAAATCCCGGAAACAATTTCAAAGTTTAGTTGAGAATATTCCCGGGGTTTATTGGGTGAATGACCTTGATACGTATCAAACACTTTACATCAGTCCGTCCTATGAAACAATTTGGGGAAGACGGGTTGAAGACCTTTACAATAATCCGGCTGACTTTATTAATTCCGTTCATCCTGAAGATAAAGCATTATTATTTGAAGCGCATAAAAATATCGCCAACACGCTGAAAACAAATATTACGTACAGAATTGTCAGGCCCGATGGTGAACTAAGATGGATTTCGGCAAAGACAAATGTGGTCATTGACAGCCATGGCAAAAAAACAGAATATGGATATGCCGAAGATATTACCGAACGAAAAAAAACAGAACAGGCAATAAAGGAAAGTGAAGAAAAATTCCGCACATTAGTTGAATCGTCTCCTGTAGGTATCTTTTTATTTCAACCTGACGGACAGGTTACGTATGGCAACCCGGCCGACATGCGCATGACGGGTCTCACTTGGGAAGAAACTATGGGACTTAACTGGATAAAAGCAATCCACCCTGATGACCTGGCCACTGTAATGGAGGACTGGAAAAAAGCTTCGGACTCAGGAAAACCTTATGCAGGTACCGGCCGATACCTGCACGAAGACGGGACTGTCGTATACTGGGATGTCTCCACTGCTCCGACCATAATAGATGGAAAAATCATTGGATATATTGGAACGGTAACTGACATCACCGAACGGAAAAAATCGGAACAGGAAATAGTGCACATGAATGAACAGCTTCGCGATTTATCTTCACACCTGCAAAACATCCGCGAAGAAGAACGGAAAAAAATTGCACGCGAAATTCATGACGAACTCGGGCAGCAGCTAACGGTAATAAAAATGAACCTGCATTCGCTCCTGAAAAAAAATAATAATCAGGATTCAGAATTCACCGGGAAAGCAGCAGCCATCGGAGAATACATAAATCAAACGATGGATACAGTGAGAAAGATTTCGTCCGAACTCCGCCCCGTTATCCTCGATGATTTCGGAATTGCCGATGCCCTGCAGTTACACAGCAGTGAATTTGCGAAGCGGACAGGAATTCCGTGTGCTATGAAAGTGGAAGGAAATGAAATAATCCCGGACATCAACATCAGCACCCAGGTATTCCGCATTTACCAGGAAGCGCTCACCAATGTTGCGCGCCATTCCAAAGCAACGCAGGTAAATTCAACATTGAAATCAGAAAACGGAATCCTGAAAATATTAATCAGGGACAATGGCAAAGGATTTAATCCCGAAAAAATCTCCGGAAAAAAATCTCTCGGACTCATTATGATGCGCGAGCGCGCCATCGGCATTGGCGGCACGCTGGAAATAGCCAGCAACCCCGGACAAGGTACTTCTGTTATTTTTTCTCTGCCACTGGCAAAGCAATGAACATGAAAAAGAATTTACGCATCCTCATTGCGGATGACCATCCCCTCATCCGCAAAGGCATCAGCCAGATGCTGACAGAAGAATTTGCCGGTGTGAAAATCGGTGAAGCCAAAGACGGCAGCGAGCTGCTGGAAAAATCGAGAAAAGAAAACTGGGATTTTGTTATCACCGACCTTTCCATGCCCGGGCGCAGCGAACTGGAAACCGTCAAGCAGCTCAAAACGGAAAATCCGTTGCTGCCGGTTTTGATATTGAGCATGTATCCGGAAGAACAATATGCAAAACGCATGTTGAAAGCAGGCGCATCCGGATACCTGCTCAAGGACTCAGCCCCCGAAGAACTCTGCAATGCCGTAAGGCAGATTCTTTCAGGCAAAAAGTATTTCAGCGAAAACGTGGCGCAGTTGCTTGCCGAAGATGCAGCGAGTGGAAAAAAAGATGCACCCGTTCATGAACTTCTCTCCGACCGCGAACTGGAAGTGTTCAAACTCATTGCTTCCGGAAAAACGGTTTCCGAAATAGCCGGAAAACTTTCTCTCAGCGTGCCCACCATCAGCACCTACCGCGCACGCATCCTTGTAAAGCTGAACCTGAAAAACAATTCTGAGCTGACGCATTTCGCCATCAGCAACGGACTCATCTGAATTGCTTTTTGTTTTTCTTTTCCATGTCATTGAAACAATGACAGCGTTGTACTAGTTTTGTTTACAGCAAAATCATAGTCGCGATTATTTTTCCACGCTTCCCCCGGAAGTATTTTGCACCATAATAATTTATGGTAAGAAATATGCCCATGAAAGTTTTAATTGTGGATGATGTGAAAGAGATAACAGTCCACATGGACGAAATCGTCCGCAGCCGTTTCCCCGATGCCCGAACCGAACATGCGCTGACTGCGGAGGAGGCGATGATAAAGTTTGAATCATTCAGTCCCAACTTTATTCTGCTTGATATAAATCTCGGGCAGGAAAGCGGGTTGACCGTTCTCAAGCATGTTCGTGAGAAAACAGCACGAACGAAAATAATCATGGTCAGTAATTTCAACGATGAGGTTCACAAAAAAATTTGTCTTGTGCTGGGAGCTGACAGTTTTGTTGATAAGACAAAAGAATTCCACCTGATTCCCGAAATCATAGCCACCCATCTGAAGAATGACTGAAGCATGACAGAAAAAATGCAAACGGAAAATAATATTGACGGCACGAAGCGTTACAAAAAAGTAATGGTCATTGACGACACTTTTGTTGACCGTTTTATTGCAGAGAAAATTATGAACCAGTACGGATTTGCAGAAGAAATAATCATGAAAGACAGCGCTGCAGGCGCCCTTGAATATTTAACGGACTGTGTAAAAAATAATGAAGCGTTTCCTCAATTGATTTTCCTCGACATCCGCATGCCCGGCATGGACGGCTTCGGGTTTCTCGAAGAGTACGAAAAACTTCCCGCTGAAATAAAAAGCAACTGCATCATCATCATGTTATATACGCTGCTCCAGCGCGGTGAAAGGGAGAAAGCCGAACAAAACCCGTATGTGAAAATGATTCTCGATAAACCGCTGGATAAAGAGAAGCTGGAAATGTTGTTTACCAAAATAAATCCATGACACTTTAGAGCCAATACTATAATGTCAACACAGGAAAAGAAGTTGCCATCAAAAAAATAATCATTCAATAAAAAAGTCGTCCCGATAATTACCCCCCCCCCGCTCCGCAGGATATGTCATCCTGCGGTTTCTTTTTTCAATCACACCAATCATCTCAATCATTATTAATCAGGGTTCAGACAACCTTCCCCCGTCCCGCTCATGCGCAATTCGTAATTCGTATATCGGCACCTATTCGTATTTCGAAGTAATCCACTCCACCCTCACACAAAAATCCGTCCCCATTATTTTCTCATCATAAAATCGCACCATCGCAAATCCGGGCGCACCCTCCATCGGGTACTTCACCACAACACCCGCCCCTTTAAAATCCGTCCCGTCAAAAACCTCAATCTGCTTTCCCTCATGCAGCACATCAATAATCTTCAACTGCTCCATCACTAAATTTCTCACCTCCCCATCCTTCAGCAGCATAAAAATCTCCGGTGCCACATTCATCACTCCATACTTTATATATCCGCAAACATCACCGGCTAAATTTTCATCCGCTATAATTCTTCTGTAAAAATTTTTCATAAGGGTATGTTTTACTCCCCCAACTCCGCCAAAGTTTCCCCTTCAAAAATCAATTCAATCACCCTAATCATCATTAATCCCGGTTCAGACAATCAGCCAAAACGTCACCCCCTCCAATTCCCATAACCCACTGAAAACAAACCAATTGCTCTTATCCAAAAACCCCGGCCACTTACCAGAACCTGTCAACCACTTATCAGAACTTGTCAACTGCTTATCGGAAGTTGTATAAATTCTATCAGAACTTGTCACCTGTCTATCGGACATTGTCTGACTACTGTCAGAACTTGTCAACTGTTCATCAGAACCTGTCTGGATTCTATCGGAGCTTGTCATCTCTTCATCGGAAATTGTCTGAATCTTATCAGAACTTGTCAACTACTCATCGGAAGTCATACAACCCCTGTCAGAACTTGTCATTTTCTCATCAGAAGTCCCCGCATTTCCATCGGAGTAATCCTTTTTCCAATCAGAACTATGTTACAGGAAATCCGAACCATAAAAATAACTGTCTGAAATCCTCCAGCCTCCGGCATGCTCTTCCAATATTTTTTCATGCCCGTGCCTTTCGGCATCTGTTGATAAAAAAAAACAATTTGGTGAATATCACTGCTCTTTCTTTTCTACATTTGTTTTATCATTTTTTCTCAATCAACAATTAATTTCTCATAACTCATAACTCATAACTCATAACTTTTATTTCAAATCCTTAATCTTAATTCATAAAACATGGCACTTCAAATCACACAAATCCGTCCTGCCTACTCATGTACTCAGGACGAACTCTACGCAACGTCAATTCTCATCGTTGACTCTTTCAAAACCAATCAGGCATTCTTCCAGACAAAAAAAACCATCTACACCATTCTCTTCGGGAACAACCTGCGCACAGAAATCCTCGCAGCCAAAGCCCTCCCCGATTTTCAGCAGCGCGGTGCCTCGCAGGAAACATTCAAAATCATCCTCGAACAAGCCGCTGATGATTGCCTCATCATCTGGCAGGAACTCGACTCCCTCATCAAGTCCTCCTTTGCCCAAGAACTCATCAAAACAAAACGCGAAGAAGCCGGCTCCACCCATTACAGAAAAGCAAGCCGGCACGATTGGGAAAGCGTTTCTCAACTCATGCTCTCCGGCTCAACCTTCATCACAAACTATACCGCCGAACTCAACACTGGCGGAATGACTCCCACCTTCCCCACCGATTTCGACAGCAACAAAACCAATTTCGACAACACCTACCTCCTGTTCAAAGGCGCAGAACAAACTTCTTCCGAAAAGCGCAATGAAAAACTAAATGCCAACAACACCTTCCATAAAAAAATCGCCCTCCTCTGCGAAGACGGTCAGAAATATTATCGCACCGACCCCGCCAAACGCGAACGCTTCACCTTCTCCAGAGTCCTCGAACTCGTCAGCGGCTCCGGCACCGAAACCATCACCGTGGACATCGCCCCCTCCGCAACCGTTTCCTTCGACAAAGTAATCGCAAACAGTCCCATCGTCAACACCGGAACCGTTTCCTTCATCGTCTGTCAGGGAACAGCCGCCTGCAATCCCGCCACATCACCCGTGGTCAGTCCCGGTGACCAGCTCACAAACACATTCGGTCCCGTCCTCTCACTCACCAATCAAAGCGCCACCCTCCCCGCTAAAGCCACCATCCGCATCGTCCGCGCCTGAGTTTACAGGTGCACTCATCAATAAAAACCCGTCATCACAAGTGGCGGGGTTTTTTCTTTAAAGCAAATCCGTGACTCTTTAGAACCGGGAATATTTACTTTCATTGAAATTATCTCTCCTGCAGCCATCCGCCCTTCGCTGGAACTCAATCTCCATCAGGAATTTGGCAGTATGAAAAAAACTCTCTTATTTAGTGAACGTTTTGTATCGCATCTTTGCAGGCAAAACATTTTTTAGTTAATCATCATCAACATAAAATGTAAACCCGCTGCTGCAGATTCCATGCTAAGCCCTTCTCCTTCAGGAGAGGGGTTGGGGTGAGGTCGGTCTGTTTCAGTAAAACATAAATAACTAAAACAAAACTCTATGAAAGTTTATGACGATAAGCACATCAAGAACATTGTGCTTCTTGGCGCGACCAAGACGGGAAAAACCACGCTTGCCGAGTCCATGCTCTTCGAAGCCGGGCTGCTCAACCGCAGGGGAACGGTGGAAGAAAAAAATACGGTCTCCGATTATCACGAGATTGAACACGACCGGGGCGGCTCGGTGTATGCCACGTGCATGCACACCGAGTGGCGCGATTACAAAATCAATATCACCGACACGCCCGGTCTCGATGACTTCATCGGGGAAGTGATTGCTGCCCTGCGCGTGGCTGACACCGCTGTGCTGCTGCTCAATTCGCAGAACGGTGTTGAAGTGGGAACAGAATTAATCTGGAATTATGTTCAGTCGTTTCAGAAACCGATTGTGTTTGCCATCAACCAGGTTGACCATCCCAAAAGCGATTTCGACAACACGCTTGAAAAAGCGAAGAAGCGTTTCGGAAAAGCAATTACGCAGATGCAGTATCCGCTCACGGAAGGCGATGGTTTTGATTCCATCATTGACTTGCTGAAGATGACGATGTATAAATTTCCTGCCGGTGGCGGCAAGCCGCAGAAGCTGCCCATCCCCGACAGCGAAAAAGCGAAAGCGGAAAAACTTCACAACGAACTGGTGGAGAAAGCGGCAGAGAACGATGAGAAGCTGATGGAAAAATATTTTGAGAAGGGCTCGCTCGATGAAGATGAATTGCGCGAAGGTCTCACGCTCGGCATGCTGCATCATGATGTGTTTCCGGTTTTTTGTTTGTCGGCTAAAAAAAATATGGGCAGCGGGCGGCTGATGGGATTCATTGACAATGTTGCTCCGAGCGCCACGCAATTGTTCCCGGAAAAAACGGAAGACGGAAAAGAACTTCCATGCAATCCATCGGGACCAACGGTGCTTTTTATTTTCAAGACATTGATTGAACCGCACCTGGGAAAACTTTCTTTCTTCAAAGTGATGTCGGGCGAAATTTCTGTGGGAATGGATTTGGAAAACACGCAGACGCGAAACACCGAACGGCTGAACCAGCTTTTCATCATGGACGGAAAAAACCGGAATGCCATCCAGAAACTTACAGCGGGCGACATTGGCGCTACATTGAAACTTAAAGACACAAAAACAAATCAAACACTTTGCTCTGCGGGAAAAGATATTGTTGTTGAGCCGATTCATTTTCCTGAGCCGCGCATCCGCACAGCCATCATCACAAAAAATAAAGCCGATGATGACAAGCTTGGTGCAGTGCTTAACGAAATTCACCAGGAAGACCCGACCATGCTGGTTGAATATTCCAGTGAGCTGAGGCAGGTGATTCTCTCGGGACAAGGCGAATTGCATCTGTCATCCATCAAGTGGCGGCTGCATAATATTTACAAAGTGGAAGTTGAATTTATCAAACCGAGAATTCCGTATCGCGAAACCATTCAGAAAGCATCACAGGCATCTTACCGTCACAAAAAACAGAGCGGTGGCGCGGGACAGTTCGGAGAAGTGTATATGAAGATTGACCCGTATCATGAAGGAATGCCTGAACCGCATGGCGTGAGCATTCGGCACAAAGAGGTCTTTGATTTAAAATGGGGCGGCAAATTGATTTTCTACAACTGCATCGTGGGCGGTGTGATTGACCAGCGTTTTATTCCGTCCATACAAAAAGGCGTGATGGAAAAAATGCAGGAAGGTCCGCTCACGGGGTCCTACGTGCGCGATGTGCGCGTGATTGTGTATGACGGAAAGATGCATGACGTTGACAGCAACGACATCTCGTTTAAGATTGCCGGCATGATGGCTTTCAAAGAAGCATTCCACAATGCCGACCCGAAAATTCTTGAGCCGATTTATGATGTTGAAGTTCTGGTGCCTGAAGAACTGATGGGCGATGTGGTTACTGATTTGCAATCGCGCAGGACAATTATTATGGGAATGGATGCGCGTGGCGGCTACCAGGTGATTAAAGCGCGAACTCCGCTTGCGGAGTTGGATAAATATTCCACCGCGCTTCGTTCCATCACGCAGGGGCGCGGAAGTTTCATCGGAAAATTTTCTGACTATGCTCCCGTTCCGGTTGACATTCAGAAAAAACTGGCGGAGGAATACGTGAAGACGAATGCGAATTAAAAAAATGGAACGTCTGCCATAGGACAGATTCGTCCTCTGTCGAACGGATGACGTCACGCCAAAGGCGGATTCGTCCTATGGCGAACGAGAAAACAGGGATAGGTGCGGATACAATATTTTAGGAAATAATGGCGCAGATTTTTAGCCGCAGATTAGCAGATTTAAAAAAAATAATCTGCTAATCTGCGGTAATTTTCTTTCAACTTCTTATCTCGCAATAACAAACCGCGCAACAGCTTTTTCTCCTTTGTCATTTTTAGCTACAGCAAAATAAATTCCGGGACGTAATTCCGAAACGTCAATTATGATTTGGTGTTTGGTGTTTGGTGTTTGCTGCCGAGAAAAAACTTTTTGTCCTCTTATATCATAAATTTCAATACTGCTAATTGCCAACTGCTCCCGATGCATCGGGATGACTATTGCCAACTGATGACTTGCCGGGTTCGGGAAAATAGATACAGAAAATTTTTCGACAAGTAATTCAGGAACCGAATTGACTTCCATCGTATCGGTAATGACAGTTGAAAATATTCCGTTGGCATGCGTGGCGACAGTAACAAGTCCGTCAGCAGCGCGGAAGTCCATCATTGTGGTAACAATTCTCCCGATGTCGTTTGTCCCCATTTGCATCCACACGGTTGCTGTGCTGTCCAGTCGGTTTGTTGCATACAGTCCCGTGCTTGTTCCGACAAGATAAACCATTCCGTTGCTCACGGGCATGATGCTCGCCCACCTGCATGAAGGACCATTGCCTGTACCGGTGCTAAACTGTTCCAGGTTCCCTGCTGTTTTTTTCCACGTTGTTCCTCCGTTCGCGGAATAAAATAAACTGTACACTCCGTAATTGGAAAACACCACGATGATTCTGTCAGCATCAGTCGGGTCAACGGCAATGCAGCTTATGTAACCGTTGGCAGGAAATATTATTCCCGGTGTTGTGGATGTAATGTTGAGCATGACGGAATCCGTACTTGCATTATTCACGCGGTAAATTTTTCCTTTGTTCGTTCCTATATACAAACGGTTAGCAGGAATTTTGGAAGCGGCAAGTGCAGTAATTTTCACTCCGCCTGCAATGGGAATTGTATCGGGAAATCTGAACCAGTTCGTGCTGATGCTGTCATAGTTATCCACCATGGGTATCGTTGATAAATCATTGTTGCGCCACAGTGAATTTCCGCCTGCGAGATACATGATGTTGTTATTATTCGGGTCAATAATAAAAGGATTGATAAAAAGATAACCTGCTCCGCCAATCGGGTCAATGCGCGCGAAAGAAGTTACCGCTCCTCCGGTGTCGAGAAACGCACGATACACTTTTCCGTTTTGGATGGAAGTATAAAATGCTGCTTCGTTATCCGCTATCGCGCAGAAAGAACCATCGCCACCTCCGGGATGGACCCACGGTGCCTGCGGGTTAGTGTTGTTAGTGTACCACGTTCCGTTATCCTGAGTGCCCCCGATGATTACATCCGTGTTTGAACTTCCGTGGTCAATTGCAATTGAGTAAAACATGGTCGTGAGATAACCGTTGTTGAGCGGAGTCCACACCACCGTTGAGTCCATGCAATTGTTCGTGCGGAAGACACCTCCGTCATTTCCCGAGAGCATCACATCCGGATTGGAAGGAAGAAATAAAATTTCGTGCTGGTCGGGATGATGATTCAGGTATGAGTCCACGCCCGGAAGCGTATCTCCTTCCTGATAGCCGCCAATAAAAGTTGTGTGGGAATTATCGGAGAATGCATTGGTGGAGCGATACAGATTTGTCCCACCGATGAAAACCGTATTCATGTCATCGGGTTTCACTTTAATAACCAAGTCGTAAGAGCCCTGACACATAAATTTATCGAACGGACCGCCTGTTGTCGGAAGATTCGCAGAAAGATTCTGCCATATTCCTCCGCTGCCGCTGCCATTCCCTGACAGATAAATATATCTCCATAAGCTGTTCCATTCAATATCTCCGCGGTAATTTGTATCCGGTGTTCCGAACCCCGGAGTGTTGCCGAGAAAGTAAATTACGTTTTCGTTCTGCGGTGTGATGGCAGAAACAATTCTGTTATAGGTTGTCGGAAAATTCGCAGGGAGAATGTTTGTAAAATTAATTCCGTCAGCGGAGCGCCAGATGCCTTTATGACCTCCGTCATCACTGAGTGTTGTATAAACAACTCCTGTTGATGTAACATCCACGTTGGTAAAATAAGAGCCACTACCTGACACCGTTATCGAGCCGCGCACCGCACTCCATGTTGTTCCTCCGTTTGTGCTGCGAAGAATTCCAGACAGACATCCTGCGACATATACTATTTCACTGTCAGGGTCAGAGGTGTCGAGCGCAATGTTCCAGACGACATCCCCGAAGTTGTCGAATGACTGAGGTGTGTTGGAAACGGTAGAAGGTATTTGTGTCCATGTTAATCCGCTGTCAAGTGACTTATAAATTCCGTTGCCGAGATAATATGCAGAGCCGCCACTGGCTGAGGCACCGTATGCTTCTCCTGTTCCGCAGTACCAGGTAGCTGTGTGTCCCGTGCGTGTGTCTTGTCTTAGGCAGGTGATTCCGTGGTAAAAATCTTTTGGAGTAACATCACTCCAAGTTGTGCCGGCATCTGTCGAGCGCCAGATGCTTCCCGATGTGGAGCCGGACAATAAAATATTTTCGTTCGTCACATCCATAGCAAGTCCGCGCGTGCGTCCTCCGACATTCCATGGTCCGCGGTTTGTCCATGGCAATCCGGAGCGTGAAGAATTGATCTCCGCATCATCAGGAAGTGTTTTTGCGAATTCAAGTTCACGCCCGCGGATGTCCTTTGGAATTTCTCCGGTTGCCGGATCCATCAGCATCATGCGCTCGAATTCAATCCGTGCATTCGGGTTATCGTCTGTACCGACAGAATATTCCCCGCCCAAAAAATATTTTTTGGTGACAGGATTTATTTTCTCATGTTGTATTAAGGCAAAAACAAACAACAGCATGAGCGAAGTGAAAATTATTTGCGCGGAGATTTTCCTGAAGTGGTTTTGATTTTTCATGTCGGTTGATAATTGAGAATCTTTTTTCGGAATCCAAATTACAAATTTCTTTACAGACGCTTCTTTCCCGAGGAGAAATTGCCGCTCAAACAGATACAAAAAGAAAATTCCCCGACTCAATGAAGAACCGGGGAATTCTGAAGACCCCGACTTGTCGGGGATAAGTGTTAACTTATTTTTTCTTCTTTCCGCCTTTTTTCTTTGCAGATTTCTTAGCGGCTTTTTTCTTTTTTGCCATTTTGTTTTGGGTTTTAAAATTTATTGTTCAAACATAGTTTCTTTACAAAAGGTTTCAACACATCATCTTTATTTCTTTTAAACAATAAATTGTTGATTACTCAAAATCATTTTTCACTTGCGGTAGGGCTTCATAAAATCAGTCACCTTGTTATTCGCTTTGACATTCGCCAGATATTTTCCGAGATTGATTTGCAGAGAAATAATTTTCCCCGATGAAAATATTTTTTCATTGCCGGGTAAATGAGTATAGCTGAGCGTGAATGAATTTTCCAGGAGCCAGAAACGAAACCCTGCGGCAAGCACAAAGCCGTTCACCGTTGTAGTGCCGTCATACCGCACGTTCCATCCCGCTCCGAGATAACCTCCGGCAGCACTGTGAAAATCTTTGGATGCTCCGTGCCCGATATTAACGTGGAGCAAGGCAGGGAACTGGAGAAATATTTTTTTTTCGAACTTCTCTTCATTTTTATCCATTCTATAATTTGCCATTATATCTGTCTCAACAGAAAAAGAAAAGTCGGAATGATTTGTGGTAAGAAAAAGCCGAGGCGTAAAATTTATTCCCGCTGCGGCAGGGATATTTTCTTCGCGAAGCGAGTAATCGAGTCCCGTGGAAGTTGTCAGCCGTCTTTCAAAAAACTTTCCTTTATCCCTTTTTGCCTGTCCAAATACGCTTTGAGTCGCAATGGTAAGCAATGCAGCCAGGAAGAAATGTATCCCGCTGTGAAAAAATATTTTTATCCCCGGCATTGCCTCAATAATTATCTTTGAAACGACAAATAAAAAATTATGTTTGAAAAAGTAGAGCACCTTGGAATAGCTGTTAAAAATATTGAAGAATCCGTCAAGCTCTTTGAAGCGCTTCTGAATTCTCGCTGCTACAAAACAGAAGTCGTTGACTCGGAAAAAGTGACCACCGCATTCTTCAAGGCCGGAGAAACAAAGATTGAGCTCCTCGAATCGTCTTCGGAAGAAAGCGCGATAGCGAAGTTCATTGAGAAGCGTGGCGAAGGATTACACCATATTGCTTTTGCAGTGGAGAATATTGAACAGGAAATGGCGCGGTTAAAAGAAAAGGGATTTCAATTGCTGAGCGATAACCCTTTTCTCGGAGCCGATAACAAGTTTGTGTGTTTCATTCATCCGAAAAGTTGCAACGGAGTACTGGTGGAGTTATGCCAGGAAATAAAATAGAATTGAGTTTTGAGTTGGGGTGAATGTTTTTTCTTCCATTGACTTTCTTATTCGAAGTTTATCCGTTTTGTTTTTATTACTTGTCGCCAAACTTATACATTCGCACTCCAAAATTCCGCAAGGAAGGGCCCTTAGCTCATTCGGTTAGAGCAACAGACTCATAATCTGTGGGTGGTTGGTTCGATTCCAACAGGGCCCACTTTTTTTCAATTCGTATTTCTTTTTGCTTTTGCGCTTTTACTTTTCCTCAGAACATTAGACGATTATCTCCGTACTAATTGTGTTGGCATGATTATTATTATGTCCACTTTAAAAATTAAACCCATGAAAAATTATTTCCTTCTCTCCGCCATTCTAAAATCATTTTCGCTAATTTTGATTTCCATTTTTATTAAATCGCTGTCAGCGAATTTATCTGCGCAAGTTGTTTCAGGTGCGATGAAACCAAAAATTTCCAATTGGGAAAACAAGCAGGACCGTTTTATTCTCGATATTAATTTCGATAACTGGGATAAGACGCCTCAGTATGTCGAAGTCAAAGGATTCCGCTCGCGCGGTGTGAATATTATGTTCATGGATGAAAAACCTTTTGGCAAAGGGAATGTTGCTTTTGCCTGGGGACTCGGATTCAGTTCGCAGAATTTTCATACCAATGGCGAGTATAAAGAAAGCGGCACAATTGACAGCAGCTATTTTGACCATAACCGTCTGGATAGTTTGGATTATGATTTGAACAAACTTTCCCTCAATTACATTGACCTTCCTCTCGAACTCCGCTTCCGCACAAACGCCAACGCTAAAGGCAATCGCCTGAAATTAAGTGCAGGATTTAAAATAGGAGTGTTGATTAATGCTCACACAAAATTCGATGCCGGCTCAATAAAGTATAAGCAGTATCATTTAAGAAATATTCCTGACTGGCACTATGGACTGACTGCCCGTTTGGGTTTCGGGAAAATCGGGGTGAGTTATTTCCATTCTCTTACAAAACTTTTTCATCCAGGGGAAGGAATGGAAATCACTCCCTACTCCATCGGCGTGTCCATCACTCCGTAGTTCAGAGCGAGAGCATGAGGTATTCACAAAAAAATCCGAGCGCGAATCCATAGTAAATCTGCTCGCCTGAGTGATGGTGTCCCGCCAGCCGAACAGAACCGATCACTCCTGATAAAATTATCTGAAGCATCAACAGCAAAGAAATATCATTGGAAGCGGTGCTCATCAATGCTGCGATAATGCCTGTGACTCCACCCATTCCCATCATGTGCATGCTTATTTTCCATCGGTAGTTTATGATGAGCGCGACAAATGCCGCTGCCGCTGCTCCGAGCATTATGAGATAGAAAAATTTGTACGGGCAGAACACCCTCACCATGTAGCAGGAAATAATGTAGCATACGGATATGATGATAATCGGTATGCGTCTTTCATTTGCTTCGTTCATTTCAAGTGAAGTGATGATTCTTTTCCTGGTGAGTACCAGGGATGCAATTCCCGGGATAATAATCGTGTTAAGAAGAAGTATAGCGGCAAGCATGATGAGATGAAATTTCTGCATCAGGAAAATCTGTGACGGAAAAGCGTAGAACACAAAGGCGCATCCGGCAAGCGGCATATACAGGGGATGAAAAAGCCGCGAAATAAAATTCCTGAAAGAATTTGTCATAGCTGCTTTCGTAAGCGAGCCACAGGAATGCCGAGCATCTCGCGGTATTTTGCAACCGTTCTCCTCGCGATGGGATACCCTTTCTCTTTGAGAATTGCCGCAAGCGCATCATCAGTTACGGGTTTGCGTTTGTCTTCTGCCGCAACGCTGTCGGATAAAATCTGTTTCACTTCTTTACTCGAGACCTCCTCCCCGCTTTCGGTCTGCATCGCCTCGGAGAAAAAACTTTTCAGCAGGAAAGTACCGAACGGTGTCTGAACATATTTACTGTTCGACACGCGTGATACGGTGGAAATATCAAGCCCCGTTATCTGAGCAATGTCGCGAAGCACCATGGGGCGGAGTTTTTTCTGGTCTCCGTCAAGAAAATATTCGTACTGATAATCCATCATGGTCTTCATCGTGGAGTACAGGGTGTTTTGCCTTGTCTTCATCGCGTCAATGAACCACTTTGCCGCATCAATTTTCTGGCGCACGAATGAAACAGCTTCCTTCGCTGAGTTGCTGCTGCCGTTTTTCTTTTTCTTTTCCTTCACATAGTGGTCGAGCATTTCTTTGTACTCCTTGCTCAAGCGCAGTTCGGGTGCATTTTTTGAATTAAGCGAAAGCTCGAGCACTCCATCATTATTGAAAATAATAAAATCAGGAATAATATGCTGGATGGATTTCCGACCTTCATATTCGCTGTTGCCTGGGCGCGGATTCAGTTTAAGAATTTCATGATGCGCTGTTTTCAACTGTTCTTCCGTGATACCCATTTGCAGCATGATTTTCTCGTAGTGCTTGCGCGTATATTCATCCATGAAATCAGCAAGAATTTTTTCGGCATGAATAAATGCTTCGCTGCTATCATCCTTTCTCAGAAGCTGAAGCAGCAAACATTCCTGCAGGGTTCGTGCCCCGATTCCTGGCGGGTCGAACGATTGAATCTCACCAAGAATTTCCTGCAGCTCCTGCTCTGAGGTTTGAATGTTCTGCGAGAAGGCAAGGTCGTCTACCATCGCGTTCAAATCCCTTCGCAGGTATCCGTCATCGTCCATGCTCCCAATGAGTTGCTCGGCAAGATGATACTGCCGGTCGTCAAAATCGCAAAGGTGTAACTGCGTCAGCAATTGCTCCTGGAAAGAATTTCCGGAGACCACGGGAGCTTCTCTTCTTTCCTCGTCCGAACCGGTGTTGTGCGATGCTGTTTTGTAATCCGGGATTTCATCGTCCTGTATGTACTCGTCAATATTAAAATCTTCTTCCCGCTCTGTAATATTCGTTTCATCTGATTCCTGCTCGTCTAATTTTTCTTCATCGGATAAATCATCTGCCTCTTCTTCTTTTCCTTCTTCAAGCGCAGGGTTGTTTTGAAGCTCTTCCTTAATGCGCTGCTCCAACGCGAACACAGGTACCTGCAGCAGTTTCATGAGTTGAATCTGCTGTGGCGACAGCCGCTGAAGCATCTTTTGTTGTAGTCCTTGTCTGAGCATTAAAATAATTTCGATGGATGGCTAAGATAGAAACCGCATGACCTCAAGTCAAATGCCGAAGGAAAATAAATCAGAAAAAGATCTTGGTGATTTGAAGATTAATTTTTAACTGCGTAAACCCAAGCATCTATCCCCTTTTCTTTTAGTTTATAGACGGAGGAAACAGCATCTTCCTTTTGCGCGTGTTTTGCAATAAAAATCATAGTTGGTTTATTTTCTCTTTCTATTGAGCCGGAACTTTCATAGCCGTCTGCTTTCAGTTTGGATAAAAAATTTTCCGCATTGGATGGAATTGAGAAAACCCCTGCTACAACAAAATAATTTCTCCCGGCTTCAATGATGTTTTCTTCGGCAGAAGTTACCGGAATATTTTCTTCCTCTTTTTTCACCACAATATTTTCCGGTTTATTTATTTCTTCAACAACAGCGGTTATTGCTTCATTGCTTGATGGCTGAATGGCTGGCAAAGCCGGAGAAATAATTTCCACAGTAGTTTTATCCTTTCCCCGCGGAGTGTACGTTGGAGGCAGTGTTTTTTCAAACGGATTCAGATTCCCTAAATTAAAATTATGCGGAGTGATGATGTATAAATTAAACGAAGCCCACAGTGCTATTCCGGTAACGAGCAAAGCATTCATCATTTTCCTGCCCGAATATTTGCGCTGCGCTTTTCTTTTCTCTTTCGGTGAAACAGATTGCCGTAGCGGAGAAAACAAAACATTTTCCTGTCCCACTTTATCGCTGACAGGAATTACCCGAATTGTTGTCAGCCCGAAAGAATAAGACGAATGAAGCTCAATATCATCCGACTCAAACTGGATATTTTTTTCCGCATCATAATAAAGTTGTCCCACTTCGGCTATGTAGAATCGTCTTCCTGCTGCCATCTCCATAAAACAGCGCTCTACATACTTTTCCAAAAAATTCATTGCTTCACTGAAAGAAATTTTTTCATGTCCTGAAATGTAACTTGCCAGCAGTCCGTCATTCTGTTTTAGGAAAACGTTAAAGGCGATGACGCGCGCTGGCGGAATAAATATGTGATGGATTTTATTGTGCAATGCCGGGCGAGGGGATGCAACAAATCCTCCAAGACCGGGAACAATCACACAGTCGTGATTGAAAAGCAGCTCGTTTATGGAAGAGTCAATGTTCATCGGAAATTTTCAGCTGCTAAATTAAAATTTATTTTTTCTTTCGTTACACTTTCAGCATACAGCTTAATACCTCATATCTTCATCACACATTTATGCTTTCACCTTCAGCAAATCATCGGGCGTGTCAATAGCTATGCTTTCCATGCTTGTGATTTCAGCATGGATAGTGTAGCCGTTTTCAAGCCAGCGCAATTGTTCCAGCGACTCTGTAACTTCAAGTTTTGTTTTCGGCAGCAGCGCTATTTCGCGAAGCGTTGCTGTACGATAACCATAAATGCCTATGTGCTTGTAATATGTATTTTGCTTTATCCACTCCTGTTCCGGAAAATTCCGGCAGTACGGAATCGGTGAGCGGCTGAAATAAAGCGTCTGCCTGTTTCTGTTGAGAATCACTTTCACGTTGTTGTGATTGAAAAGTTCCTCGCTCACTTTTATTTCCTTGACAAGCGTTGCGATTTGCGTTTGCGGATTATCGAAACAACTGCAAAGCAAATCAATTTGCTCCGGATGGATATATGGTTCATCCCCCTGTATGTTCACAACAACATCCCACAATTGCTGTTCCTGAGTCCTGATGATTTCCGCACAGCGATCGGTGCCGCTCAGGTGCTGCGGTGAAGTCATCAGTACATCCCCGCCAAATCCGAGTACATGGTTAAAAATTTTGTCGTTGTCTGTTGCCACAACCACCTTACTCAACTTCTGCGAGCGCGATGCCTGTTCATACACGCGTTGCACCATTGTCTTGCCGTTGATTTCAACCAATGGCTTGCCGGGTAACCGTGTGGAACCGTAGCGTGCGGGAATAATTCCGAGTATCTGCATCCTTAAAATTTCGGCTACAAGGATAAAGAAAATTGCAATGTAAAAGTGCGTGGCGGCTGCATGTCGTAGGGACGTCCAACGTATTCGTGGTTGAAAACATTATTTGTAATGAAAGCGACTTTCATATAAGGTAACGCCTGGCATGACAGCCGCAAATCAAAAACGGTGTCGCCAGAGTTGTGTTCTTCCCTGTATTTTCTTACCCCGTTTAGAAGTCCGAATAATCCATCTTCAAAAATTTTATCAATGTTCTCCATAAAGCTGTTATATCGAACACTCGCCCCCACAGAAATTTTTTTTACAGTTACTTCTACATCGGCTTTGAACAAATGCCGGAAGCGATACTTCAGCGTTTTGTAATGGTAATCCCTCCACCAGAAAATTGTTTGATTGGATGTATCAATGGCTGGGTCATAATCCAGGTCACGCGGAATGATATATGTATATCCAGCCAGAATTTTTACGGGCAGCCGGCAAATATTTCCTTCACCGGAAAGAGAAATATCAACGCCAGTTATTTTTACGTTCGAAATATTATTTGAGCGGAATCCAAGGTATTGAAACAATGCGAAAATAGGAAGCCCTGGAGTATCAATTGCCGAGGGGATATATGTACCGAAATTAAATTCCATCATGTTCTTGTATTCGGTTTGGAAAAACGCAACATCCAGATAGCCGCTCCATTGAGAGAATTTTACTCCCTGCATAATGCCAAATTCTGCGCTCCAACCTTTCTCCGGCAGCAATGACGGATTCGGAAAAATAGTCACTCCGGAAACTTCAGTAGCTACATATTTCTCCGCTACTGACGGGAAACGATAGCCCTGTCCATACGAAGCGCGTACGTATGTTTCCTTTGCAATACGATAATTTATTCCCGTTCGAATTACCGGATTGAAATCGTCTTCCAAAGTGTCCACCCTGCTCTTTTCCATTCTTCCTCCCAGTGAAAAAGAAATCTTTTTGTATTTGATATCCGACTGGAGGGATGCAGCAAAATTATTTCCTGTGTGATTGCCCGAATATAATTCACTCTTAACATCAGAATAGGAATCAGTGATTCCAAGTGTCAATGTAGCAACGTCTTTTATTTTTTTCTGAAGCTGGTATTCGGCAAAATAGAGGCGCGCAGTTGATTCCTGGTTTGTATTGTTTTTATTGATAGTCAGAAAATATCTTGTGTTAAGTTTATGCGATGTGCCGTTGTTTTTTACATAAGTGAAAAACGGGTCTGCGCTGAAACGTGTGGTGTTGTATTCGCTGATGGTTGTAGTGGCGGTGTCTAATCCACCGAGAGGAGTAAGTGCGCCTGTGCTGTCATCAGCCCAGATAAAAAATGTTCCGCCACGCGATTGCATCACGTTTGATTTCAACCCGAGAGCAAACCCGTCAACTTTCTTAAAACGATGACGGTAGTTTGCATTCATTCGGAAACGTTCTTCCGTTTCGCCCTGCCGGTATCCGTCATCGTTAAAATAATTTACGCCCGCCACCAAATCATTCTGTCCGAACTTTCGGCTGTGAAAAACGCTGTAGCCCGAGGTCATCCTGTAGTCATCGCCCCACCACTTCAGTTCTTTTCGCCCGGGAGTATCATAGACACCGGTGTAGAGAATTGCTTTTGTTATCGGAGTGTCTTTGGGATAAGCCGTGCGGATATTCATCACACCATTCAATGCTGATGAACCGAACAAAGCAGAGGAAGCTCCTTTAATCACTTCAATCTGCTCAAGATTTTCTACAGGAATAAAATTCCACTTCACATCGTTGGCATCTGCAGTAAGCATGGGGATATCGTCAACCAACACGAGCACACGGCTTCCCGAACCATAGCTCCATCCACTGCCTCCACGGATATTCGCCTGCTGCTCGGTGACATTAACCCCGGGAACTTGACCCATAATATCTTCTATCGTGGTTGTGTTTTTGTTTTCAACTAATG
>DATDOJ010000065.1:0-3408 GCA_035293345.1 Bacteroidia bacterium | reverse complement strand
TTTTTTTCATCAGAAAAGCAAAGGAATTTCTCATCACATAAAAATAACTTCTACTTTCGCTTTCAAATCATCCGCAAATGAAACTCTCCTCCTTCTCTACTCTCGCCCGGCATGCCGGTGAAACATTCAAACGTTTTCCTCTTGCGCTGCTCTCTGCCATTGCAGGAACAACGGTGATGCTTTTTCTAATACACAAAAGTTTTTCCGGAGGAGACGACTGGCAGCTTTCGCGCCTCGCCATGGCAACTTATCTCTCCATGCTGCTTGCTATTACTGTTGCGCTTTACTCAGAGCGGTTCACGTTCAGCGCTTCAAAAAAATATCTGAGTTATGTTTTATCGCTCATCATCGTTGCGCTTTATTATTTCTCCCTGCCCGCGGAGTTCAACGAAACCGAAGCTATGCGCTTTGCGCTTTTCACCATCGGTCTTCATTTGCTGGTTGCATTCTCTCCTTTCATGGTGCGCGGTGAAATGAACGGAATGTGGCAGTTCAACAAAAGCATTTTCATTCGCATTCTCACCTCAGCGCTGTATTCGGGTGTGTTGTATGCCGGGCTTGCTCTCGCCATGTTTGCGGTGCAGCAATTGTTCGATGTAAAAATCAAAGGAGAATATTATGCCGACTTGTGGATTGTGATTTCGGGAATGTTCAACACCTGGTTTTTCCTCTCAGGCGTTCCCGAAAATATTCCTTCGCTCAATGACAGAACCGATTACCCGAAGGGATTGAAAATTTTCACCGTGTATGTTCTGCTTCCGCTTATCACAATTTACATGGTGATACTTTATTTGTATGCGGGAAAAATCGTCATCACCTCCAACTGGCCCGTGGGCTGGGTGGGATACATGGTGATTGCCTTTGCGATTTTCGGAATACTTTCTTTCCTGTTGATTTATCCTCTGCGCGATGACGAGTCAAACCTGTGGGTTAAGTCATATTCAAAATTGTTTTACTTCCTGCTCATTGTTCCCATTGTTCTTTTGTTCACCGCAATTTACAAGCGCATAAATCAATACGGCATCACGGAAGAAAGATATTTTGTTCTTGTGCTCGCGTTCTGGCTTTCGTTCATCACATTGTATTTCATGATGACGAATGGAAAAAACATCCGCATCATTCCCTTGTCGCTCTGCATCGTTGTGTTTCTCACTTCGTTCGGACCGTGGGGGGCATTCAGTGTTTCGCACAATAGCCAGTTCAACGAACTCACCACACTTCTTGACAGCAATCACGTTCTTGTCAACGGAAAAGCGGACACAACGAAATCTCATGACGTAGATTCAAAGGACTACGACCGCATTAAAGACATAGTCCGTTACCTCAGCCACATGCACGGGCATGAAATGCTGCAGAATTATTTCAGCGTCAATCTCGACTCGCTTATTGCTGAAGACAAAAAAGATAATTCCGCATCCCAAGGAGAAACCAATCTGATTCTTGATTTACTGCAATTGAATAAAATTGAATCTGCCGATGACAGCAATGCCAAAAACTTCCGCTCAAATGAGAAACTTTTGTTCAACTCGAGCGGCTATGATTATGTGAAAATATTTTCGCTGAACTATGTTGAAGAAACTCTTGAATTTTTTTTCGAAGCCGATACCATCCGTTTAATCAATTCGAGAGAGGCAGGAACCATTACGCTGCAGTGCCGCGATTTTGAACCGCTTGTTCTCGATACGAAAGAGATGCTTGCTTCGCTTCCCGGTTCAAACGAAGATGCCATTCCGGTTGACCGGCTCACCCTCGAAGCGGACAACCGGCAGTGGAAAACAAAAATTATTTTTTCTTCACTGAACTGTTCCCGCCAGAACGGGAAACTGAAAACCGACTATGCCAGTGGCATGCTGATGCTGAAAATTAATTTCGAGGAAGAAAATGAAGTGGGAGAAAAAGGAACGAAATAGAATGACAGGTTAATAATTCATTTCTCTTTATTTACTTTGCAAAATAATCGGGGATGTAGCTCAGTTGGCTAGAGCACGAGTATGGCATACTCGGGGTCGTGGGTTCGAGTCCCATCTTCTCCACAAAATTATTATTAACTATTTTATAATTAGATGTTTTATTTTTATCGCAGACATTATTACGGACAAAAAATATTTTCCTCTGTTACCGCCTTACGTAAAGGATTACAGCACATGATTTTTCCTGGCGGAAATTAAAGAGGGTTGTGCAACGGCTACTTTATGTTATGCGCATACTCAACTCACGCTTCGAAGCCGCACTGTTCCAATCTTGCACAATCTTTCAATGATGTATTCAGTTATCGCTTTACGATGTTTGTATTGCGTCATGATTTCGTTTCATAAAAAAACAATCCAAGTATCGCACTCGATGCTAAAGCAAAGCCAAGCATTGCCAAGAACCTCCAAGTGTGTCCCCACAAAGTAATTCCACTGTTCGGGTTTTCAAAAATAGAGATGTAGAAATACAGAACATATGACATTATCATAAATGTTAACACTCCTGTCACGAGTGTTTTTAAATAATTAATTTCAATTCTCTTGTTGGCTTTTATTACAAACATTGTTGCGAACATTACTATCGCATAGGTTAGTATTGACCACCAACCTTTGATAGGTAATAAAGTCGTAACTATTAAAAGTCCACCGCCAAGCAATCCGCAGATTAGAATTGTAGGGAAAATTTGTTTCAAGTTAATTTGGTTTGAGTTCATAAAATTTAGTTTGTCAAAGTTAATTTCTTGCAGACACTTCCAAGTTGGTACGCCCCCGAGTTGCTGATAACATTATGTGGCTGTTGCACAACTAACCTCCACTTGTTAAAAACAAACGTACAAAAAATTACGCATCGGATTGTTGTCAATGTGTTTTACCCCCGAAAGGGTTACGAACCCTTTCGGGGGTAATTTTCAATCTTCGTCTTAATCCTCATCCAATAATTTTCAGATTAGGATTATGCCAAAGGCATCCCTTCGGGAGGATTAGGATTAGGATTAAGTTCTCACTCCACCCTCACCACAATCCATCCGCTTCGGGTGCGTGTTTCGGTGATGGTGAATTTTTTGGAAGTGGTTTTCATCAGCGGGTTGATGAAATAGTTGGGGTTTTGTTTTCGCCACGTGAAATCGGCTCGCGTGATGTAGAGCCGTTGCCCGGGCTGGAGCTGCTCAATCAAGACGCGCACAAAATGTTTTTTGCCGAAGGGGCGCATGCCCAGTTCGCTGGCTTCTTCATCCGTTATTAGTTTTGCCATGGGAGTGGTTGATTGGTTAATTGGTTAATTGGTTAATTGGTTAATTGGTTGATTGGTCGAAACAATTATCTTAATTACCTTAATCACCTAATTATCTATTCGCCAAAAGTAATCAAATTTATTTATTTTTGGCTTAGATGATGATAATACTAATTCTAACATAAATTTAGCTAAGATAGTCATAAA
>DATDOJ010000064.1:0-5151 GCA_035293345.1 Bacteroidia bacterium | reverse complement strand
AACTGCGAATCAATATTCATCTTCCGCAAGCCGGGAATAATGAACGGATTTTTTATGGAGACAGGAACATCAGAAGCGGGAACGCTCACCGGAGCATTGCGAAGATTGTGTGAATTGCGTGCCGGAATCTTTACAGAGTATGGCGTTGCATTGTTGAACGCATTCTCCATCAGGATGCTGTACTCCAGTTTTCCGTCACGTCCAAGCTGCTGCTTAATGGTCTTCTTCAGAAGCCCGATATAATGCTCCTCGAGCCACTCATAAAAAAACTGGCTGGGAACTTCGATGGTAAGAACGTGCCCGTCTAACTTGAGCGGCTTAATCGGTTCGAACCATGTTTTAAAACTTTGCGGAGTGACGTTATCTTTAATTAGCTGGAGACATTTGCTCCAAACGGTGGTATGATTTCTCTCTGATAATTTCCGGTCGCTCATTGTAATATTAGGTAAACTGTATTAGAAATTTGTCTTTAAAAGGAGTTGAAAAAATTCAGCGGGATAAACGTGCGTAATTGTTTTCAATATTGCAAGAAAAAAATTTTTTATATTTCTCTTGACTTTGTCAAAACTTTTAACGTGGCAGCGGTTGCATGTTTTTTGCGGGAAGAAATCTCAAAGTAATAATCCACTCTGCCTAACTTGATTCCCGCCCATCCCACCTGGCAGACAAGGGTTTCAGCGCGGTCGCGGTTCCTCATCCTGAGGGGAGAATCAATGAACGTGTGCGTGTGTCCTCCAAGAATCAAATCAATGTTGAGTGATTGCTTTGCGAGTTCCACGTCAGAAATTTTTTGCTCTTTGTATTTATATCCGAGATGCGAAAGACAAATAACCAAATCACATTTAAATTTTTTCTTCAGCAGGTGTGCTGTCTTTGCTGCCTTCACAACCGGGTCGAGATATTTTGTATTGCCATATAATTTTTTGTCAACCAGACCCGCGAGTTCAATGCCCAGTCCGAAGATACCGATTTTTATTCCGTCCCGGAAAAATATTTTGTAAGGCAAAGTTTTTCCATCCATAGGCGTACCCGTGAAATCGTAGTTGGCGCACAGGAACGGAAACGAAGCGTTCGGAAGCTGCTTCACTAATCCGTCAAGTCCGTTATCGAAATCGTGATTGCCGATGGTGGATGCATCATACTGCATCCTGCTCATGAGCTTCAATTCAAGTTCTCCGCCATACATATTAAAATATGGGGTGCCCTGGAAAATATCTCCGCTGTCGAGCAGCAAAATATTTTTTTCTTCAGCTCTTATTTTGTCAATGATGGCTGCGCGCTGTGCAACTCCTCCCATTCCAGGGTACTTCGGGTCGTTCACAGCAAACGGATCAATGTGACTGTGCACATCATTGGTGTGAAGAATGGTGAGTTTGACAATTTCGTTGCGCGCAAGGATGTCGAACGGAACGGAACTTAATCCAAGTGCGGCAGCACTGCCGGCAACCCGGCTGATAAAATCCCTACGGTGCATACGTAATCCTCCCCTCCGCTTTTGCGCTGATTTTTTTTCCGGCTTTTGTTAACCCGCCAATATATTCAAGCAACGCATCCCTGACTTTCATGTTAAGGTCTTCGCGCTTCACTGCTGCCGATAAAAAGAAAAGCCCGTCACCGCCATTGGCGAGGTAATCAGAAGTCACCATGCGATAGTTTTTTTCTCTGTCAAATGATTTACCAGCAACTTCAATATTAATTGCAGCGGTATCCCGGATTTGCATTTTAATTTTGCTTACAGGCATTCCGCCTTTTACTGCTACAAAAGTCAATACCTTCTCAACCGTTTCTCCTTTCAAAGTCAAAACGGTCAGCGAATTTTCCAAAGGCATCAGTTCAAATATATTTCTTCTGGTTATTTTTCCCTGCGGTAATGGTGCACGCAATCCTCCGTTGTTCATCAAACAGAAATCTATTTTGACGTTATCCTCCGGGTAATAATATTTTTCAGCAACACTCATGCAGGCATCGGCAACAAAATTTCCGAGCAGTCCTTCCGGCTGTGCGCGCTCCATCGCTTTTTCCGTCTCACCAATTGTCTCATCCATATTTACAGCTATGGCGATGCGGTATGGTTCAATCATATAATATACTGCAGAATCAACCGCGGCTGTTTCAGCAGTCACAAGCGCAATCACTTTCGTTTCGCTCCGAATGACATGCGTGCTTCCGCATCCTGTAATTAGCAGGAGTAAAATAAACATGAGTTGAAAACGAAAATTCATTTGAGAAAAAATTACTGACAGCCCAACAACAATAGTAAATAAATATCCGCTTACTTTCGTAAAAAAATTATTCAATGTTTACTTCTGAAATAAAAATACGTGTCAGGTATTCGGAAACTGACCGGATGGGTTATGTCTATTACGGCAACTACGCAACATATTTTGAAGTCGCCCGTGTGGAAGCGCTGCGCGAACTCAGCATCACTTATAAAGAAATGGAAGATGATGGAATTCTGTTGCCCGTCTATCATTACGTAATAAAATTTCACAAGCCCTCATTCTATGATGATGAACTGACGATTATAACTACCATCCGCTCTATGCCGGAAGCAAGAATTGTTTTCGACTATGAAATGTTCAATCAGAAAAAAGAATTGGTGAACACAGCGCAAACCACTTTAGTATTCATCAACAGAAAAACAAACAAACCCTGTCACGCTCCGCAGCATGTTATTGACGCGCTCAAAAAGTATTTCTGAAAATCAACAGTTCGTCCCGGTCAATATTTTCTTTTGCCACAGCGTCCAACGGAATTACAGGTGCTTTAATTCCTTTGATGAAAAATTTATCCGCGGTAAATACTCTCGCTTCGTCCCAAAGATTTTTTTTGATGAAGGAGTTAAGCAACTTAACTCCGCCTTCTATAATCACCGATTGAATTTCTTCGATGTAAAGAACATGCAGCATTTCCTCAAGCGGATAGGTGAAATCAATTTTCAAATACTTAAGGTTGTCTTTCATTTCATTTTTCAATTCATTGAAAACAATTGTTGGCGCTGCATCATTAAAAATGTTTAATGAATCAGGCAGGCGAAGTTTTCTGTCAATTACAATCCGCACAGGATTTTTTCCTGACCAGAAACGTGTTGTGAGCAACGGGTCATCGGTGATTGCTGTGTTCGTTCCAATCATAACCGCCTGCTCTTCGCTGCGCCATTTGTGAACGAGTTTGCGCGACCATTCGTTTGTCAGCCACGATTCTTCTTTGTTCTTAAAATTTTCCGGTGCGAGAAAACCGTCTTTGCTTTTAGCAAATTTTAATATGATGTATGGGCGTTTCAGTGTGTGGTAAGTAATAAACCGCCTGTTCAGTTCCCGGCTTTCTTTTTCAAGTATGCCCGTAACCACTTCGCAACCTGCAGCGCGAAGAACCTCAATCCCCTTTCCGGCAACAAAAGGATTCGGGTCTGCACAGCCGATGACGATGCACGGGATTTTGTGTTTGATGATTTCCACAGTGCATGGCGGTGTCTTGCCATGATGATTGCACGGTTCAAGATTTATATACAGTATTGCTTTGCTGAGTTCATCTTGGTTGCCGGAATCGAGAAAAGAGTTTATTGCATTGACTTCGGCATGCGCTTCACCGAAACGATGGTGAAACCCCTCCCCTGTTATTTTCCCGTCTTTCACCAGCACAGCGCCCACAAGCGGATTGGGCGCAACATTGCCAAGCCCGCTTGCGGCAAGTTCAAGACAGCGCTGTATGTATTTGTCGTGTTCGTTCATCGGGAAATGGTTGTCAAAAGTATAAGTTAATGAGAAATATTTCCTTTATTTGAAAAGAGAATCGCCATGACGCTGCTTGAAGCAAGAAAAAACTTAGAGAAGCATCTTTCCAAAATTTATTCCGCGAAAGAATGTGAGAAATTATTTTTCATTCTTCTCGAACATCATTGCGGCTACAGCGCAACGGATTTCTTCGCTGATAAAAATAGCATGCTCACGCCTGACGAAGTTGAATGGCTCAATGAATCCATCGCACGGCTAAAGAGAAATGAGCCGGTGCAGTATGTTGTGGGGCACACGTATTTCTGCGGGCTGAAAATAAAAGTGAATCCGTCTGCACTCATTCCGCGACCGGAAACGGAAGAACTTGTTTCACTAATCACTCAGCAATTAAAAGAGAAAAGCTTTGCGGATGCTTCCATTCTCGATATTGGAACCGGCAGCGGCTGCATTGCCATTGCGCTGAAGAAGAAATTTCCTTCTTCGAAAGTAAGCGCGCTGGAACGCTCACCCGATGCAATGGCGGTTGCGAAGAAGAACGCCTCGCTTCAGGATGCTGCCATTAATTTTATTGAAGCAGATATTTTAAATCCGGGTAATGCTCTGGAAAAAAATTTATTCGACATCATCGTGAGCAATCCGCCCTACGTATTGCTGAAGGAAAAGAAAACCATGAGCGCGTCTGTTTACGATTACGAACCGACAGAAGCATTGTTTGTTCCCGACAAAAATCCGTTACTCTTTTACGAAGCTATTGCAGAAATCGCCAATGCCCGTTTGCGAAAAGGCGGGCGGCTGTGGTTTGAAACGAGCGAAGACCGCGCTGATGATGTTGCCGCTTTGCTGAAGAAGAAAAACTTTACGCTCGTGAAAGTTCACACGGACATGAGCCGTAAGAAAAGGTTTGTGAGCTGTATGAAGTTGTCTGAACTGTGATTCTTGTGATGGATTTGATTGCACAGATTATTAAAGAGACGAAGTTGGCTCATGCTATTGCTCACGCGCGAAACTTCGCCTATCGGGGGGGCTTTTTATTGATGGAAAGATAAGAAAATCAACAAAACAAAAATTCATGTTGGGCGTATGACAGTAACTATATATTTGCGCTCACACACAACAAACGAACCATGAAATTCCCTTTAAGATTAACCGCTATTCTTGTCCCCGATGAAAAACTCGGTGGCTTTACGGCTTTCTTCGCGCAAATCCCGAATGTGATTGCAGAGGGCAAAAACGAGGACGAGGCAATGAAAAATCTTTTTGGATTATTGCAGTCAGTTTTTGAATATCAGCAAGAAGAAGCCCCATCGCAAGCTCAAGCACAATCACGGCTTTCAATACAAACACGGTCATACGAATTTGAAGCCAGAGCATGACACGCGCAGAAATGCGGGATTGGGTAATGGCTCGTAACTGCTCA
>DATDOJ010000063.1:0-4707 GCA_035293345.1 Bacteroidia bacterium | reverse complement strand
CAGCCGGTGTAGCTGAGCAGAAGCAAATCGGGGTTAGGAAGTTTTTCGCCCGTGGGTCCGATGTTTCCGTTGAGCATCATGCCGATGTCGCATTTCACGTAGGTGCACACGTCTTCGGAGTAGCCAATCTTTTCCGCGTCTTTAATATACCCGCCCGATTTTTTTCTCATGCCCGACTGCAGCGCATTTATTTCAGGATAAACCGGAAGCATGTCGAGACAAAGAATCAGCTCGGTGAGATTTCCCGGAACAAAAGTATATACCACTTTTTTGCCAAGTTCTTTCGCCTTGCTCAATTCGTGAAATTGTTTTGCAAGCATTTCCTTCTGAATGGTCATGCTTTTTTCTTTGATTGCTTCTTTAGGATTACTCATAGTTTTTTTTGATTTTCAAATTTTCAAATCATCAAATTTTCAAATTCATTATGCCCAGAGTTTAATCGAGTCACTAAACGTTCCCGCCTGTTCCTTAATCACTTTAAACTGTCCCGTGTTTTCGTGGTATTGAAAATTGATGTGAGGAATTTCTGCATCGTCACATTCCTTCTGCATTTGCGGGCGGTCGAGCAGTGCAGGGTCGCAGAAACTGGCAGCAGAAAAAATCACTCCGTCTGCTTTTCTTTTCTTCACCAGCTCAACCAATCTTTTTCCTTTAGGATTTCCCACATCATAATAGGCAGACGAAAAAGTGCTTTGGTTTATGTAAGCATCCGTCAATGCTTCAAGCGGATTAGCGGAAGTATCATTTATATTTCCCTGTATCCACCGCGAGCCGAGCATGAAATCATCATCAATAATATAACATCCCGCCAGCTCTATGGATTTGATTAGCCCGATGGGCGGCTGCTCGCAGAAAGAACCTGAAACCACAACACGGATATTATCCATCGGTTCGCCACGTTCTTTGCTGATGTGTTCCACAACCTGTTCAAGAATTTCGTTATGCTCTTCAACGGGAATTGTAATTCCTGCGCGCAGGATATGATACGTTTCCACAGCAGACAATCTCCATGGAAATTCCTGGCGTATGTCATAAATATTTTCAATCAACTTTCTGTTCTTGTTGTAAAGCGAAATAGCGCGATTAATATTTTCAGTTGTAACTTTCACTGTGTTCACGCTGAACATAGCTTCAATTACTTTTTCCATTTCCTGAATGTAAAAAGTTCCTCCTATGAACGGGTCGAAGTTTTGCGGGTAGTCGAAGTAGCGCTGGAACTTTCCTTTCTTGGTAAGTTTGAACATACCGGAAAGATTTCTTACGCAGTCGCAGATGGCGGGGAACATGAAACCGTCAAAGTCATTCAGGTTGGTGTCGAGCGCCATTTCTATAATGCCGCGCGGAAGATGGCAGATGTAGGATTGATAATATGCATCGCCTTTAATAATTTGTTTCCGGTCGCCTGCGCCCATGATTCCCACCGGCAGTCCGTTGGCGGCATGAATAATTTCGCGAGGAATATAAATTGGAAGATAGCCGACAAGAATTCTGTCTTTGCTTTCTGCTTTCCATTTTTTTGCACGCGTAAAGTTCAAATCGAAAGCGAGTTGTTCACATTCTTTTAAGAGAGTATCCAATGACTTCATAAAATAATTCTTTCAAGCAAAGAAACCGTCAACAGTCATATCGAACTATGACATTTGTCATAATTCGGGATGATATTGCCCCATAGTTTCGCTCCATATAAAATTGCCATGAATGAAACGTATGGCGTAATAATTCTTGCCGGAGGAAAGTCATCGCGAATGAACTTTCCGAAAATTTATCTTGAGATAAAGGGAAAAACATTCCTGCGGAAAATTGCAGCAACGTATTGCGATGCAGGATTGAAAAATATCTGCATGGTAATCAATAAGGACTACTGTGAAGGAGAATGGAAAGAAAAATTTAATTCGGTAAAACCGCTTGTTTCTATGGTGGAAAAAACTGAAAGCGAATCCGGGAAATTTCACTCGTTGAAACTGGGAGCAAAAAATTTATTGAATCATGATTTTGTTTTTATACAGAATGCGGACAATCCGTTTGTGAATAGAGAAATCATTGAACATCTGATGACATACAGAAACTCTTACGGCTATTCGCAGGTAACATACAATGGATTCATGGGACATCCGATATTGATTTCAAAAAAAATTGTTGCACAGATAAATAGTATGGCTGATAAAGATTACAACCTCCGTGATGTCCTGAAAGAATTTCCAAGGAGTGAAGTGGAGGTTAACAACGAAGGAGTGCTTGCCAACATCAATACGAAAGAAGATTATGAAAAATATTTTTTACATACTGCATGAAAAATATTTACGAGAAAATTATAGAGATTCAGAAAGGCGGGAAGGAAGCGGTTTTATGCACCATCGTAAATACAAAAGGCAGCACTCCGCGAAAAGTCGGGGCGAAGATGATTGTTTATGATGACGAAAACATTTTCGGAACGATAGGCGGGGGCGAACTGGAAATGGCAGTAATCAAAAATGCACTTGAACAGATAAAAAAAAATGAACCGAATATTTTCCGTCACGATTTGCTTCACCAGCATGGAATGTGCTGCGGAGGAACCGTGGATATTTATATTGAACCTATTATGAAAAAAAACAAACTCTACATATTCGGGGCGGGGCACACGGGGCAGGCGTTGGCAAAGTACGCTGCGGATTTTCCTTTTGAAGTTGTGCTGATTGATGACAGAAAAGAATATCTGGATGAGTGCAGAATTGAAGAAGTGAACAAAATGAATTTGCCTTATCAGCAGGCGCTTCAGGTTTTACCTTTTGATGAAAACACATTCATCTGCATCATGACCTATTCTCATCCGATGGACCGCGACATACTTGCATTCTGTATAAAGAAACCGTTTGCCTATCTCGGCATGATTGGAAGCGAGCGAAAAGTTGCGGTGACAAAAAAAATGTTTACCGAAGGTTTGAATATTCCGGAAGAAGAATTAGAGAAGGTTGACATGCCGATGGGAATTCACATCGGGGCAGAGGGTCCTGATGAAATTGCCTTTAGCATTCTTGCCAAATTAATTTCAGTGAAAAATAAAGTTCCGTCATGGGAAAAAGAATTGCACTTGTAACCGGAGCCGCAAAGGGAATCGGTAAAGCCATCACTGAAAAGCTGATTGAGGAAAATTATTTTGTCATAGCAACGGACATTGATGCGGACGGAGGAAAAAAACTTTTGCAAGAATTCGGAAGAGAAAAACTGCAATTCGCTAAAGCAAATATCACCAAAGAAAAAATTGTTCAGAAACTGTTTGAAAAAGTATTAATGGAATATGAGCGGCTAGATGTTCTTGTAAACAATGCCGGCATCATCCGTGACAATGTGATTTGGAAAATGTCATTAGAGGATTTTGAAGCGGTACTGAACATTAACCTGAAAGGCACATGGCTGATGTGCCGCGAAGCTGCGCGCATCATGAAAGAGCAAAACAGCGGACGCATCATAAACATTGCATCCCGCGCGTGGCTCGGCAATGCGGGGCAGTCAAATTATTCTGCATCGAAAGGAGGCGTGATTGCTCTCACAAGAGTGCTCGCGCTGGAACTTGGGAAATATAATGTATGCGTTAATGCAATTGCTCCGGGACTCATTGACACACCGCTCACGCAAAAATTATCCAATGAAGTTTTGCAAAAACTTATTGAAGCGCAGCCGACAAAAAAAATGGGGAAACCGGAAGATGTGGCGAACATGGTTTCATTTCTCGCCTCGGAAAAAGCACAGTTCATCACCGGGCAAACGATTTATGTTGACGGAGGAAAAAGCATCGGGGCGGGAATTTGAATACGAACAAAATGGCAAACAATCACAACACCGCCTGTCTCACCTGCGAAAACAATAATTGTTTCATCAAGGAATGTTCGCACGAATGGATTGAGTGGCTGGGAAATAAAAAGTCGGAATCATTTTATAAAAGAGGGCAACAGGTTTTGACCAAGGGACATCCGATTTTCGGATTGTATTTTATAAAGCGCGGAAAGGTAAAAGTGATTTCGAGCGACTGGCGGGGGAAGGAACAAATAGTCCGCCTCGCTGCGGACGGGCACATACTCGGGCACCGCGGCTATGGCGGTGAGTCGTACCCGATTGGCGCGGTGGCAATGGATGATTCCACGATTTGTTTTATCGAAAACGATTTGCTCTATCAGTCATTTTTAAACAATCCGAATTTCACTTACCAACTCATGATGTTCTATTCGCAGGAACTGCGCGGAGTGGAAAAAAGAATGAAGTACATGGCGCAAATGACTGTGCTCGAAAAAATTGTTTCTGCATTATGGTACCTGAAGGAAATTTTCGGTTACGATGAGAATGAGGATGTTCTGAACGTGAACATCAGCCGCGGAGAAATTGCTGCGCTGGCAGGTACCAGCCAGGAGCAGGTGGTGAGGGCGCTGACCGAACTGGAAAAGGAAAAAATGATTTCCAAGATAGTTCGCAAAATCAGAATCCTTGACGAAAAAAAATTAGAAAAGATAATTGAGTCCTACCGGTAATCTTTATTCAGTATTTAGCTTTTTGAAGTGCGAATGGAGAAATACTTTTTATTCCTCAGATTTTCAATCCTGAGGAAGGGAATTTTTGCCCACCGCACTTTTAAAAATATGACTAATATCATTGTTTCAATGATAGCCATCTTGCTTCTTTGTAATTCTGTAAAATGAAAAGAGTAATTGCCATATTGCTTGCATTACTGATTTT
>DATDOJ010000062.1:0-2464 GCA_035293345.1 Bacteroidia bacterium | reverse complement strand
GGTTACCAGCGTAGTTCCATAATTTTGCTTGAATTCATGAAATGCAGAACCATCCACCAACCTGGCGATGATCTCTCTTGCATCAAATGGTTTTTTTAAATCGGTGGAAACAATGCCTAATATTTCATCAGGAGAGAATTGCGGGGACCTCACCCCTGACCCCTCTCCAAAGGAGAGGAGAAGAGCGTAAGATTTATTTTAGTTCTTTCACTTTGGATAAAAAAGCCATCAGCGTTATCCAGTATTCCTGGTTGTTGCTGTTGGTAGTCCACAAAGCTTTTGAGCCGTGGTTTCCCGGTGACTTCGGGATGAACTGAACTTTCAATTGCGAGATCACATCCTTCATTAAATCGGTGACGGCATCTGCTTCTTCCATTGACGAAGTTGCATACACGGGTTTGTCGAGCCCTGCGATATTTTTTCCGACCGGATTCGCTTCTCCAAGATATTCTCCAGGGCTGAACACAGCAGCCGCGCAAACTTTTTCATTTTCTTTCGCAATGATTAGAGCGAGTGATGCAGAATATGAACTGCCAAACAAAATAATTCTGCGATTATATTTCTTAAAGAGAAAATCAACAGATGCAATAATATCCGGCTTGGCATCAAAATAATTTCCCGGCATTCTTTTACTTGCAGCCGCTTCGGCAGTTGCATTCGTAACCGCATTACATTCTTTGCCTGACCGCTGGTCAATGGCGAGACAATTGAATCCGAATGTGTTCAGGCGCTTTGCTGTTTCAATGTATTCACCGCGGCTGTAACGTGCCTGGTGGCAAAGAAGAATGACAGGAGATGTCGAATCTATTTCATACAAATCGGCTGTGATGGTTATTCCATCGGGTGACGGGAAGGAGATTGTTTTCTGTGCTGAAAGTTTGGTTGCGGAAAAAACAATCAACAAAATCGAAAAGATATTTTTCATGACATATAATTTTAGGAATTGGAATTTGCAGCTAACGCTTTTCGCACGCTGCCGTATTTAAGAAGCATTTTATTTGCATCGCGTTCGTTCAGCTTGAGCGACTTCATCAGCATGTTGGTTCCGCGTTTGATAAGCTTGTTATTGGTGAGTTGCATGTCAACCATTCTGTTTCCCAGCACACGACCGAGTTTTATCATCACCGTTGTGGAAATCAAATTGAGAACAAGTTTCTGCGCTGTGCCTGCTTTCATGCGTGTGCTGCCGGTGACGAATTCCGGTCCCACAATCACTTCAATAGGATATTGAGCAGCTTTTGCCAATGGAGAATCATGATTGCAGGTGATTGCGCCAGTCAGGATTTTTTTCTCCCTGCATTTTTTGATCGCACCGATAACATACGGTGTTGTTCCTGATGCTGCTATTCCAATGACAACATCCTTTTTATTCACTTTATATTTTTTCAAATCATTCCATCCATCTTCGGAATTATCTTCTGCAAACTCCACTGCCTTCCGGATGGCTTTATCTCCTCCTGCAATTAAACCAATCACCAATCCTTGTGGCACTCCGAATGTTGGAGGACATTCTGATGCATCTACAATTCCGAGCCGCCCGCTTGTTCCAGCTCCAAGGTAAAATAATCTGCCGCCTTTTTCCATTCGTTTAATTATCTCTTCGACTAACTTTTCTGCTTTGGGAATAACTTTCTTTACTGCTTCGGAAACTTTTTTATCCTCCCTGTTAATATTCACAAGCAAATCACGCACACTCATTTTCTCCAAATGATTGTAATGCGATTCAGTTTCCGTCACTTTCATGAAAAATTATTTAACGCAGAGTGCGCTGAGGTTTCGCAAAGTCCGCAGAGGAAAAAGAAAAAAAGTTCTTTGCCTTCGGCAACTCGTAAATTGTAAATCATCTGTATATCGCTGGATATTTCTGCGGATTGTATTCATTCATTATACTGTATACCATATCAAAAACATCTTCAGCGCTCGGCTTGGAGAAATAATCACCGTCAGAGCCGTATGCAGGACGGTGCTCTTTGGATGAAAGCGTGCGCGGCTCGGCATCGAGAAATTGAAATGCTTTTTGCACTTCGAGAATTTGCTGAAGAATATATGCGCTTGCACCACCGGGAACATCTTCGTCAATAACCAAAAGTTTGTTTGTCTTTTTCACCGACTCAACAATGTTGTGATGAATGTCGAATGGAATCAGTGTCTGCACATCAATCACTTCGCAGGAAATTTCCATTTGCTCCAACTGCTTCAATGCATCCATCACAATGCGGCAGCATGAACCGTAAGTAACAATCGTAATGTCATTTCCTTCGCTGATGATTTCGGGAATGCCAAGCGGCACGCGAAACTCTCCGATGTTGGAAGGAAGTTTTTCTTTGAGGCGGTAACCGTTGAGGCATTCGACTATCACAGCCGGCTCATCGCTTTCGAGCATCGTGTTGTAGAATCCTGCTGCCTGAGTCATGTTGCGCGGCACAAGAACATGCACTCCGCGAAGCGCGTGAATGATGGTTCC
>DATDOJ010000061.1:0-8958 GCA_035293345.1 Bacteroidia bacterium | reverse complement strand
GTGCGCGATGCCATCGAAACGCTCGGTCCGCAGTTCGCCAATTTGCTGGGTCCGGAAATTACGCAGTCGCAGGCAACCAAGCTGTGGCAGTTCCGGAACACGAGCATGGATTTGCTGGCACGAAGCGATGCCTTCCGCGAGGTACTCACGGACGTCATCATCAATGCCGAGAATCTGTGTCTCAAGTTCACGGAGGATTTGCGCGGCAACGGAGAGCGTTTCAAGGAACGCAACGTGCCGGGAGCGGATGTAGTTTGGGAACGGTTGAAAGGACTTCACGAAGTCACGGTCAACCCACCACCCGCCTGACAGAAGCTGCGAGCTTCAGCACACGGGCATCTAAGCCCTCCTGTACAATTACGGGAGGGCTTTATAGGCACTTTCATGGCGTGATTTAGTCGCTGAAAGGTTTGATTTGGTAGCATAAAGGAATGAAATAGTCGTCAGGAGGTCTTATTTGGTAGCTATAAGGAATGATTTGGTAGCCAAAAGTCCGGATTAAGTAGCTGAAAGTCCTGATTAGGTAGCTGTTAGTTGTAATTTGGTAGCATAAAGTAGTGATTAGGTCGCTATAAGGAATGAATTAGTAGCTGAGAGTAATGATTTGGTCGTTATTACCTCCCGTGAAGGCGTTATTACTGACGATTAAAAAATATTAACCTATAAAACAACATAAAAATGAAAATCATACCCAAAGAAGAAGCAGACCAATACCCGATGCTTCGGCAGGGCAGGCACACGGCTGTGCATGCCTACCTGTTACAACTAAAGCCGGGTGAAAAATTAATCATCAACGCAAGCACCGACTGGCTGAGCAAAACAACACCGCACAAATTAGTGCGCGAATTTGCCCGCAAGCGCGGATGGAAACTTGTGGCGGGACACTCGCCCGACAAAAAGACCTGGATAGTGAGGCGATTGGAGTGAAATTGTTTGTCCACTTTAGTGCCACCGGGGAAGCACAAAAATCAGTATGGCTGGCGCGTGCTGAGGGTGAAGTGAAAAGGTTTTGGTAGGTTTGGGGAGAAATAATTAATTAAGAAATGATATGATTAAAATGTCTCCACAAGAGTTCATTCAAAACGTTTTCATAACGGAATTAGAACTTATTACTAAAAAAAATCCGTATATCTCATTCATGATTTTAACCGGGATTTTGAAAACTAACCCCTAAAGGGTTCGGAACCCTTTAGGGGTTTCCCGGTTAGCAGGAGAATTATTTTTTTCCAGCCAATCTAAGTTTGTCCTTGATGTTCAGGAAGAAAGTTAGATATTTGTTGCGGGGATTTAAATGTTATCCGCAATGCTTGGGCGACCTGCTAACTTTGAAGTGACAATAAGAAACAAACGAAAATTAAACCATCTTTAACCTTTAAAACAACCTGAAATGAATTATCACTCACTCTTCGAACTTAGCATGATTTTATTTGCTCTACTTGTTATTGGCATGGGTCTAACAGTAATAATTCGGAAGAAACCATTGTTTGTCAACTACAGATGGTTTTTACTTCTTTTCATATTGCTATTCTCACAGCCATTCGTGACACAATTATCCAGACCATTTGACAGTTCTAATCTATTATCGTTGGTGCTTTTCCTTGTCTTCATTGGCTACATGACTTACATAATGAGAGGTGTTATGGTAATTGGTGCGGACGCAGAAGATTTTCAAAACACTTTTCTACGAACCTTAACCGAAGGAAATTATCAGTTCGAGCAGTCAATGACATCAATTAAAATCAAAGAACCGGAACTTGAAATGTCAGTTGCTTTCCAATCTTGGGTTGGTAGCGGACAAATCAGAATGAAGAGCAAAGACAACAAGGAAACATTCAACAAAATAATTAGTCAACTTAGAACTAAAGACATTAAGACAAGTTTAATCATGCCCATCTTCTACATTCTAATTGGTGGAATTATTTTAGCGATGGCGTTTAGTTTTTGGAGATACTGACAAGTAACTGTCGAGTAGCACATGCGGCTAACATTAAGTAGCCATTGCACAACGCTCTTTAATTTCTGACAGGGAAAATAGTTTACTGTAATCCTTTATGGAAGCCGGTAACAGAGTCCCGCACGTGCGGGATTGTGATATGGCGCTGCCTATAGTGCGTGATAATTATTCATTAGACATCTTTCCTAAATAAACAGAATGTTCAAAAAGGAAAATTTATTCCATAAGTCCCGTAGGGACAACATATTGGTAGAAATAAATAACCCATGCAATCATAAATGCCGTAGGCATGATATGTTATCATATTTCGTTCCTACGGAACTATTGATTGGTCTGTGCTATTGTTTCTACCAATATTGCGTTCCTGACGGAACGAAATAAAAAAATCAAACCATTGACTCACATTAATTAGGAAAGATGTCTAATGAAACACTTTTATCTGACCAGCGAAACCTTTGCCGATTTAATCCCCGACTTATCTTTGAGATTGACTGAGTAAACTCCGTTCGGCAAATCGGAAATGTTTATTCTGACAACCCCGCTGTTCAACAGGGGAGATTCAATTTCCTTAACCTTTTTTCCAGCTACATCAAATAATTTAACAGAACTAATGTCAGCATCGTTGGTCACTTCAATATTCAAAAATCCATGCGAAGGATTTGGATAGACATTGAAGACGGCTTGCTTTTGCTGCTCAACAATTCCGACTGGTGTTGTCAAATCAGATTGCCAGATTCCCCTGCCGTAAGTTGCCGCCCGCAGTTTGCTTGCACTGTTATGAATTTCCAATTCGGAAACAATCACACGCGGCAGATTGGTGTTGTAAGCAACCCATGCTGAGAGGGTGTTGTCTTTGTAATAAACACCTATGTCAGTCCCTACATACAATGCCTGGTTCGTGTCGTTCAACTGGTTCACAATACAGTTTACCGGAACTGCCGGAAGTCCTGTGCCGGAAATGTTGGTCCATGTTGCTCCTGCGTCAGTGGATTTATAAACTTTAATTGATGAACTGTAACTGGAGAATGTTACCCACAATGTATTCGGGTCATTGTACTTTACTGTAATGTAACTGATGTAAGCGCTCGAAACAGGCAAGCCGGCAGTGATATTAGTCCATGTGTTTGCGCCATCAGAGGAACGCCAGATACTGGAAAGCGTAGCTGCATAAACATAATTTCCATTTGACGGAGCCACTGCCATGGAACGGAAAGTAGCACTATTCGAATTGGTGCCGCCATTCCATGTATTGCCTCCGTCTGTTGTTTTGTAAATAAGGTTATACCCGAGATACAGGATATTGTGGTTGGAAGGATGCATGACATAAGGCGTTACCCAGGCGCCATCTGCATTTCCGGTCGGTGAAATCTGATTCCATCCACTGCCTCCGTCTGTGGACTTATTAATGTTCCCGAATTGACTTTCACCGTAAATAATATTTACGTCAGTATAATCAACGATGCATTCCATTCCGTCACCGCCAAGTATTTTGCTCACTGTCGTTCCGTTCACTTTATTGGTTCCGTTATCCTGTGAGCCGGCAACAACAATGGATGAGTTCGTGGCGGCATTGCTCATCTTATAATTTTGCATTATCTGAAGTGTGGCGCTTTTGTTCGTCCATCCAGCGCTTCCGGTCACTGCCGGATGATTGAAAACTCCGCCATCACTTCCTGTGTATGCCAAAGAGCCGCTGCCGTTTGCAAAAGCCAGGTCATGCACATCAGCATGAACAGAATTGTAAGCGCTTATTGTCCAGCTTGTGCCTCCATTCGAGGATTTCCAAATACGGACTCCGCCAACCAAAACGAAGTTTTCATTAGTCGGAGAAGCGGCAAGTGCCAAATCATACCAGCCCTGCCCGCCAACATCGTTTCCGGTTTGCGACCACCCGAGAATATTCGGAGTGGTTGACATCTGTGTAAATGAAACGGCTGCATTTGTTGATTTGTAAAATCCGAGAAAACCCTGGTCTGCAGAATTTGCATACAGAGCATAAAGCACATTTGGATTGGCAGCCGTTACTGCCAATGCGATACGCTGAACATTTGATGTCGGCACTCCGGTTGTGGAAGCAGCGCCCCATGTTGCACCTCCGTTTGTTGATTTGAAAATATAATCTGTGCTCGCTGCGTAAACCACGCCTGGGTTGCCGGGCATAAATTCCATATCCATGTAGTTCCCGGTTTTCATTTGTGCCCAAAGAGCTCCGGCATCAGTGCTTCTGTAAATTCCATAGCTTGTTGCTGCAAGGAGGTTGGAAGGATTAGCAGGGTCAATGAGCAGGCGGCTGATTCTTCTCAAAGACGAAACGTTCCATGTCAATCCTGTTGCATTCCAGGTGGCGCCACTGTTTGTTGATTTCAGCACGCCTACACTGTAGGTGTCTCCTGCATCGCCATCACCGGTTGCTATGTACATGACTGAAGTATCCTGAGGGTTGATGGCAACATCGGTTACTCCAATCACAGCAAGCTGGTCGGTGTTGGTTGTCCAGTTGGTTCCTCCGTTGGTTGATTTCCACAAACCTCCTGATGGCGCACCAGCCCAAACAATATTTGCATTGAGCGGATTGAAACGGACGCAATTGATTCTTCCCATTCCTCCACCACCGGTTGGAACAGAACTGATGGGTCCCATCAATGTCCAGTTCGCCACTGCTGAAGCATCGCGGTTGCTTTCGCTGTTCGCATTTTGAAGTTCCGATAAAATTATCTGAGGGTTTGGAAATTCGCCTGCAGGAGTTACGCGCGATTCCCAAAACCATTCCCATCTTTTGTACTGTAAAAATCCCGGAATCCCTTTCTCTTCTGTTTCCCACGGCTGCCTCTGCATGGGAGCAAATCGTTCTTCCTGTTGAAATGATTTTTCATATTCATTGAACGCTGCCTGAATGTCGAAGAAGTCCGGGTTCGCTTTTTTCGCTTCTGCCATCCGCATCCACGGCTGCGCCTGAAGGAAAGAGCTGCAAATAAAAAATAAACTTAATAATGTAAGTAATTGTTTTTTCATGTTAACTCGATTAAAGTTATGCAAAGATAGGGAACTCTCCCGAGAGGAAACTTAACTATTTCAGGAAACTGTTGAACAATTTAATTCAGGAAAATTTTCAGCTTAATGTTACCGATTCGTTACCGCTTTCGAGGTTAACAGTGATGTGTTCCTGCATAGTGGTGGCGAGGGAAATGCCTGTGAAGTCAGCGCCTGTAGGGAATCGCTTATGATTACGGTCAACAAGAATCACGGTGCGGATTTTCCGGATTCCCAATTCGAGAAAGGGACGGAGGGAATAGGTGAGCGTCATTCCGGAATTGAGAACATCGTCCACCAGCACCACTACTTTTCCTTTCAGCCCGGCAGGCGATGTCTCCGGCTCCATGGTGCATGAGAGCGGATTTTCTTTATCGAGAATTATTTTGATGAGCGTTACTTTGAACGGAGAAATTTTTCCGAGCACCGCTGCAATGCGCTGGGCGAGGAGGAAGCCCGTTCTGGCAATTCCGGCAACAATAATTTCTTTCTCCGGAAAATTGTCTTCATAAACCTGCCATGCAATGCGGTTCACCTTTTGCTCAATTTGCTTTTTACCGAGCACCAGCGTTTGTGTATTGTTCATTGCAGCAAAGAAAATAAAAATGTCGTTGCTTTAGCCCGGAACAATTAAAGAAAATTCAGCTAACGACCTGAGATTTCATCAACACGAAAAAGAAATTCTCCTTCTTCAAATCTGCGTTTGCTCCCGTGTCTTGAGTTCTCCCACAAACTGTTCAGAAGGTTTAATGCTGCGGATGATGAAGGGCAGACCATTTAATCCGAGCGCAACAAAAGTCATCCAGGTCAGCAATTCCATAGGCGCCATGGAACGCAGGATGAAAGTGAGAGCGATGAAAAATATACTGATGAGATAAAGAGTAATGGAAACTGCGCGGTGCGACATTCCCAAATCGAGCAGGCAGTGATGGATATGGTGCCTGTCGGGAGCGAAAGGCGATTTACCGTAGTAGAGCCGCACACAAAAAACACGCAGCATGTCGGATAAGGGAACGATGAGTACGGCAATTGCAAGCACCGGAGAAAAGCTCGATGAAATTAAAGATGCGGTTCCGTATTTATGAATCTCGATGAAACGGATGGAGAGAATGGAGAGAACGAATCCGACAATGAGCGAGCCGGTGTCGCCCATAAAGATTTTTGCGGGAGAAAAATTGTAGCGCAGGAAAGCGAGCAATGCTGCCAGCAATGAAAACGCAAGGAGAGAGAGGACATACTCGCCATAATAGTAAAGCAGCACTCCGAAGACCAGGCAGGCAATGCTGCTGATGCCGGCAGCCAACCCGTCAACCCCGTCAATGAAATTGATGGAGTTGATGATGACGAGGATGGTAAAAATACTTACGATAATGCTGACCCACACCGGCAGCGCATAGATGCCGAATATTCCGTGGAAGCTGGTGAGGCGCACACCGGCAAAAAACACCACGATGAAGGCGGCAAGAATCTGCCCGATTAATTTTTTCATCGGGGAAATGATGATGATATCATCTTTCATGCCGATGAAAAACAAAATGATGATAGCCGCAATGAGGTATTGACGGATGGGAAAATACATGGACGCTGTCCAGAAGGTGAACGAAAAAATTAAGCCAGCGAAAATGGCAAGTCCGCCCAGTGTGGGCTGTTCGGTGGTGTGCGCCTTGCGCTCTTCAGGAAAATCGAACAGGTGTTTGAGGCGCGCGACTTTAATTATCGAGGGGATGGAAATGAAAACAATAATAAAAGAAGTGACTGCGCTAAGAATTATGTTCAGCATGAGTTTTGATTCGCGCCAAAAATAAATCCGTGAGTTCCCGATGTGAAACACAGAACGAAATAGATATTACGGAGATATTAACAATTAAAAATCGTAATACTTGTCAGTGAGATTGGTGCGGATGCCGAAAGTGATAAGCATGGTTTTCTCTTCGGACAAATCATTTTTATAGTCGCGTCCTGCAATGCCGAGTTCGATATTGAAATTGTAAAGCGGGTTCACTGTGTAACCAAATTTCAATTCGTAGTAAAGAAGATTTGTCTTCAGTCCCTGCAAAGCATAATTGCCATGAGGGCTATTATATGTGAAATAATTACTGAAGATATTGCTTCCGAAATTCAGCCCGGCTGTGTCTTTGCCAATGATTGAAGAAATAATTTTTGCATTCATGTACCAATGCTTCCATCGGTAATCGAGCAAGCCGACTGTTTCGATGAAGTTCGCACCGAGCGGATGCGCCAGCGCCTGATTGTAATGAGCGTAGTTCTGCAGCGTTGACCGATGCTGGAAAGTGTACGGTCTCACAAAATTAAATTCCGTCTGCAAGTTCAGGTTTTTGATTCGTGCAACGGAAAAACTTTTTATGCCTACCTGGAACGCCTGCTTATTCGCCCACCATCCTTTTCCGCTTTTGATTTCATCGAGCTTGAATTCATCGAGCATCAGTTGTCCGTAGAACGCAGTGTGGTCAGAAATTTTATAACGCACGTTAGCGCCAAGCATCATGTTGTCGGGCGAATCGAGCGAGCCCTCGACAGGACGAAGGAAGATTACCGGATTGAGATAGCTCAATTCAAAACCGCGCGCTCCGTACAAATCCGTTTTCCAGATAACCGCCTCGAAGAAACCGAAGTAGAGCGGCTTGCCGATGTTGATGTCGAGGTAATGAAACGTTCCGTATTTTTTGCGGTAGCCCAAATCGGGGTCGTGCGGAGAAAGCAAATCAATGAACTCCGCATAGAGTACGGTGTATTTGAATCGCCATACGTCAGCCGTCAGCTTCAGGAACGGGTAGTTGAATGCGTTGTCGGAGAGCAGCAAGGAACGGTAACCGTCACCGATGAAGTTTTTGTCGTTGGCAAGCTGCACGTTGAAATATTTCGAAGGTGTATAACTCACTCCGCCAAATGCCAATCCGTAATCGAAGCCGCCACCTTTGAGCACCTTCACTTTTCCCTGACCGGGAACAACACCGGTAAAACGAATAGTTGAATCGAGATAATGCACAAACGTTGCCTGCGTCTCATAGAACCCGGTGTAAAAAGTAAACTGTTTCCCGATGGAGCCGAGAATCTGTGCACCGCGTGTGTTGGTATATAGATTTTTTTTCTGCTCCGTTTCCCGGCTGACACTGAAATCAAACAGCGGGTCAACGGCAAGGCGGAAGTCATCCTTGTCAACGGTGAAGAGATGTTCTTTGCGGAGTTTTCTTCCCAGCCATGTGCGGTTGAATTTGGAATCCTTAACGGGTAGCGTATTCAGAGAATCGAACGGAATAACTTTTCTCACTTCATCGGCACGCCATGTGCGGAAAGCGGTGTGAAATAAAATATCCCGTGCTGAAAGTTTTTCTTCATAGCGCTGGAACATGGAACGCTCAATGGGAAGAAAATAATCGAACCTGCTTGCAGAATTTACAGCATCACTGTCCTGTGAAAAAGCATTTCTGCTGAATGCAGAAATAACCAGCAACATGAAAATGATTTTCTTGGTCATAACTGCATGTAAAAGAAAGAAATTTTTTAAAGCAATGGTTGAATGGCTTAATAGTTAAATGGCTGTTGTGCCAAAACCATAAAGCAATTAAATAATTTAGCAATTATGAAAACTGAATTACTTAAAAATCTTACATCTGTCAGTGCAATCCTTTCTTGCCCTTTCCTACCCGACATGCAGATATATTTTTGGGCTTGAAAGAAAATACAACTGCTAATGAAAACCCTGTTTACCACTCTTTGCACTTTTGCATTGCTCGTTGCTTCAGCTTCCGGGCAATTTGTCAATGAAGTAAGAACGTATCGTGTGACGGCTCTCAAGTCGGGCAATGCAGCCATCATCAGCCAGTCGAATCATGCTGAAGTGGCTCCCGAAATGAGAATTTTCGTTCCCAACACGTTCACTCCCAACGGTGACGGACTGAATGAAACCTTTGGCGCCAAAGGCGAAGGCATCGGCTGGTATGACATGCAGATAT
>DATDOJ010000060.1:0-4617 GCA_035293345.1 Bacteroidia bacterium | reverse complement strand
GTGCGCGATGCCATCGAAACGCTCGGTCCGCAGTTCGCCAATTTGCTGGGTCCGGAAATTACGCAGTCGCAGGCAACCAAGCTGTGGCAGTTCCGGAACACGAGCATGGATTTGCTGGCACGAAGCGATGCCTTCCGCGAGTTACTCACGGACGCCATCATCAATGCCGAAAATCTGTGCCTCAAGTTCACGGAGGACCTGCGCGGCAACGGAGAGCGTTTCAAGGAACGCAACGTGCCGGGAGCTGATGTAGTTTGGGAACGGTTGAAAGACCTTCACACCGTTACCACCAACCCGCCCGCATAAGCTAAGCCATAAGGCGGCTTATGTCTGACGGACTTAAACTCTCCGATAATTTCCGGAGAGTTTTTACAGAAAATAATGTGACTGCATTTGGACCTGATTTGGTATGATGAGGACCTGATTCAGTACGATGATGACCTGATTCATTGGGATGATGACCGTATTTAGTATGATATGGACTGCTTTAAGATAGATGATGACTGAATTTAGTTTGATGACGACCTTATTAAGACAGGCGAGGACCGTATTAAGTCCGATGATAACCTCATTTAGTTAGGCGAGGACCTGATTTGGTATGACGAGGACCTGATTAGTGATGATTTTTAACCAATAACCTTTAAACCAATTTAAAAACACAATTATTAAAAACACAACAGCTATGAAAAAGTACACAGGAGAAGAAGCTGCAAAGCTTCCCATGTTCAGGCAGGGACGCACCACGCGCGTGCATGCCGAAATTGCAAAAATGAAACCGGGCGATGCCATCACCATCGAAAAAGAAATTGACTGGGTGAGCAAAACACCGCCTTACCGGCTCATCAAACGTTTTGCCAAAAAGCAGGGCTGGAAATTTGCTGCCGGCCGCGCGCCTGACAAAACGGGCTGGAACGTCAGGCGGGAGGAGTAAACTCTTTTGTCCACCAAAGCAGACACCGCAGGAGTGCTGGATTTATTTTAGCCGCCCGGTTGAGGGCGGAGTGAAATTGTTTTGGTAGGTTTGTACTACAATTCTAAAACCTTATGCCATGAAAAAAATTACTCTGATTATATTTTTTCTTTTTACCATCAATTTTATTTATGCACAAACCAATGTGAGCGGTGGAATTTTCTCCAACACCACATGGACACTTGCCGGAAGCCCTTACATTGTTGTTGACACGATTGTAGTTTTCCCCGGGGTTACTCTCACGATTGACCCGGGGGTTATGGTGAAGTTTGCAGATGGAAAATATTTAGAAATCCGCGAGGCATCCTTATTGGCAACAGGCACCAGCACGGATTCAATTACGTTTACAAGTAATTCCGTTACTCCTACCTCGGGAATATGGGGCAGGATATGGCGTAATGGAGTAAGCATGGTTTCTAAGTACAATTATTGTAACGTTAAATATTCTTCCCAGGGAATTTATGGAGCGGATACTGTTAAGAACTCTAATTTCATTCTCAATAGCTTCGGATGCAGCGCGGGTTATATTGATTCATGTAATTTTTATAACAATGGAACCGGTGCCAGGGGCACAATTTTTAATTGTAATATCAAGCATAACCAAACCGGTGTATCGGGCTCTTTCCATATTAAGAATTGCCAGATAGATTCAAATCAGACAGGAGTTGATGTTTCATTATCATTGATTGAAAACAGCTCATTGAGCTACAACCAAATTGGAGGAAAGAGTTGGATAAATGAAGATAATAGGTATAAGAACTGCATTATTAATAATAACAGTATCAAAGGGATTGAATTAAGCGGCAGCGGGGGTGATTCTGCCGTAAACTGTCAAATTAAATTTAACGGAATTGGAATTGATATTACACGTGGGTTTTCTCAGGATGGCATTTTAAGAAATATTATTGACAGCAATTCTGTTGGAATTAAAATAGGAGGTTCTTTTTCTGGTGGAAGTATTTATTGTAATAAAATATGTAATAATACTTCATTCGATTTGCAGTTGAACAGCAACATAAATGTTAATGCCTCAAACAACTATTGGTGCACCCCTGATTCAATTTCAACAACAGCAAGAATTTATGATGGATATGATAATATTAGCTTAGGGCTTGTAAACTTTATGCCGCTCGATACATCAATGTGCTACTTAGGATTGCCTACCGGCATTGAGGTAACGAAGAACAAAAAGCTTTTTTCTATTTATCCCAATCCCGTTTCTGATTATCTGACAGTCATCAATGAAGCGAGCACCGGAGCACAAATAAGCATCAGCAATATACTTGGAGAAAAAGAGCTGTCTTCTATAATTACAAGCGGCAAATCCGGCATCAACGTTTCAACCCTTCCTAAAGGAATTCATTTTATTGAAGTCGTGGCAGGAAATAATATTAGCAGGCAGAAGTTTATCAAACAGTAATAGGTACCCCCGTTGGGCGAAATTTCGAGCGAAGGATTCAGTGTGAGCCAACTTCGTCCGTTGAAACAAAAGGCGAAGTTGTCCATCGCATTAGCCGCTACGCGAAACTTCGCCTAACAGAGGTAGATTTTAAAAAGAAATTTTCGAAGGGGTTAATAAACTCTTCATGGATAGGGTTCATAAAAAAATGGAGACAACACTGCAGGAATTAAAGCAACTGTTTAAGATTTCCTCGTCAAGGCAGATAAAAGCGGGGCTTAAAAATAAAATACGAATGTTCGATGATGGCGGAATCGAAGTTACAGACGAAACACTAATGCAGACGCTTGAAAAATTCAGGCAGGGAGGGGTGTATGAAATTAAGGAAGTATGCGAGCGGTATAATCTGTCGAGGCAGGAGGTGCTTTATCTTATTCGGGCAAAAAGAATATCGGGCTTCAAGCTCCTTATGTCGCAGGGAAGCAAATGGCTCTTTCTGAAAGAGGAGCTGGAAAAAGAAAATGAAGTATTGCTTTTTCATTCTTCGCGCAGAAACCCGGAGCGGCTGGCAAAACTTGCAGAATCATTAATGCGCGGACTTGTTCAACGAGGATTAATGAGCGAGCGCGAGGTCGTTTTGTTTTCCGAATATTATTTTGAAGGAAAAACATACGGAGAAATTGCGGGAGCATTTGATTTGACAACCGACAATACGCGGAACAAAGTAGAGAGAACAGGAAGGCGGCTTCTTTATAAACTAAGCTATTTCATTGCCTGCGAAAAGCAAATGAAAGAGTTTGAAAAAAAATACCTGGAACAAAAAGCGCTGCGAAAAATGCTGGAGCAACTGATAGACCCCGTGAAACTTATTGGCTCTGATTATCCGCATAAGGAAACTCTCGTTACTCCTGTAAGTGCTTTAACTGCACGCCTCACCAATTACGACTTCGGAGTTCGGGAGCTTACATGCTTCAGGCATGCCGAAATTGAAACCATAGGCGACCTGCTCGCCTACGGCAAAGAACGGCTGATGAAAGTGAGGAACTTCGGAAAAAAATCGTTGACTTCCACAGAAGAGGTATTGCACAAATTAGGATTTGTGCTTACGTGACATCAGGGTGCTGAAGGTGGAGTGGATTTGTTTTGGTAGGTTTGTTTCGTGTATTTAAAGTTCTGAGCAATCAAAGATGAAAGAAGAAGCGATAAAATTTATTTCTGAAATTGTAAAGCCATGGGAAACGCTCAATCGTGAACTAGTCACTCCATTTTCAATGAATCCGGCAATAAACGACTTTGTAACGAAGGCGAATGCACTAGCTGTGTCTATTAAACATATCCCAGAGGCAAATCAAAATATTAAACCTGATGCTTTAATTAAAGAATCACAATCATATGAGATTATATCGGACTTAGCAGATTCATTCAAACATGGTGAATTGAGAAAACCTGAGAGGGAATGTAAACTGACCGTTTCATCAATGTTTGAAAGAAACCCCGAGGCTAAAGTTCGCTTTTTAAGAAATAGAATTTCTGTTATTCATAATAGTTATGGAAAAATAGATTTTATGAAATGTGCTATGGACAGTGCTTTATTTCTTTCACAGAAACTGGAAGTAAGGACAGATTGGTCACCTAAAATACTTAATAACTCGGGAGAGTTTTCAGATGAAATCAGAGTCCATGCGAGCAGAAAACATCAGGTGATTTGGACGGGAATGCAACTTGAATTTGTTCATTTAAATGTACAAGGTGAATATGAAAATATTGATTTGAATGGACAAGTAAAATTCACCTTAACATCTGAATTTTAAAATGAAACTAACCCCCCGTTGGGCGAAATTTCGAGCGAAGGATTCAGTGTGAGCCAACTTCGTCCGTTGAAACAAAAGGCGAAGTTGTCCATCGCATTAGCCGCTACGCGAAACTTCGCCTAACAGAGAAATGTTTATCAGGTTTCGAACACTAATGATTTGTAATACTGCGGAAAAGCAAAGCAAAGGATTGCGAACAGTTAAAAGTTTTGAAAACAAAAAACGGCCATGAGAAAAATTATATTATCAATTCACACCACACTTGACGGCTTTGCCGCAGGAGTCAATGGTGAAATGGACTGGATTAAAATCGATGATGAAATGTTTGACTTTGTAAAATCATTCACCGACAATGCTGACACGGCTTTGTATGGGCGGGTAACCTGGCAAATGATGGACAGCTACTGGCCCACAGCAGGAGACAAGCCCGATGCTAC
>DATDOJ010000059.1:0-5183 GCA_035293345.1 Bacteroidia bacterium | reverse complement strand
CCTAATTCCTAAATCCCAACAGAACATGGCATCACAACAATCCTTCCCAGCCGTATTGAACCGCTTCAAAGATGGCAACGTGCTCGTTCAGGCGTGGCCCGACTACAGCCCCGGCAACCCCCTCATCATTAAAGCCGCTCTTCCGCCATTCATACTCAGCGTTGAAGCCGCCAATGATGAAGTGACCAACACTGAAACCGACCTTGGCACCGCACGCGGAGTGCGCAACCCGCTGGTGTTCGAAATTAAAGCCACCAATCCGGCATGCCTTGAAAAGCGCATCCGCGGCATTGTCAATCACCAGTTCAGCGACCCCGACAATGTGCTTTTCGTCACGGCAGGGAAAAAAATAAATGTTATCCTGAAAAAAATCCGTCCCAAGTATCCGAAAAAACCACCGGGCACCCCGCGCGGGTCGGGCAACAGCCCGATGGAAAAGAGTTTTGCCTCGGCAGTGGGGCATGGCAGGGCGGTCATCACCATCATCACTAAATTAGGCGCGGCCGACAGCCCGGCTGATGCCAACCTGAGCGTGGTTTCCATGACCACGCTGGTGGATTTGATTGAAGCCGAAAACGAAAACGTGCAGAGCGCGCTGGAAGATTATGGCGTGGCAAACCGGGCGCGCCTCAAACTCTTCAAAGGTCCGCAGGGGTTGGAAAAAAGACGCAGCGCCATTCTCAAATATCTTTCCTCCTTTCCCGGTCTCACCCAAAGCGACCACTACATCGAATATAACCAGGCGATAAAGGGAACTTAAAAAAGAAAAGTTCAACGTTCGAAGTTCAAAGTTTAAAGTTTGCAGATGCAGCTTTATGCTTTGAACTTTTTTATTTTGCATTAACTATTTTGGCACACGTTTCAAAAAACTATTTCAGGGGCATGCAAACACGAACAATTCTTTTTTCATTTCTATTTTTATCGCTCACCTCTGTTGCACAACTGCGAAGCGACACATTAGTGTATGACGGCACAAATTTTTTTCATAAAAAAAGACAGCTCGATTACGGAATGACCGGGCAACTCATCAGAGCAACAGAATATACGCTCGCAAAAACAGAATGGAAGCAGGCAATGAGAAACAGATACTGGCAAAACGTTCTGCTTTGGAGTGGAATTGTTGCTCCTGCGGTTTATGTTATAGGAACATCCATCACTGACGAAAATCCATTTTGGTTAGGTAACATTTCTTTAGCCGCTATTTCGGTCACTACCATTATAATCTTGGACAGTCCAAAACGAAAACACATCCGGAAAGCCGTTGATGCTTACAATGCAAAGCAATAAGAAAACAGATTCAGGCGTGTCCTTTTTTATTTTTCATCACACATCATTAAAACCAACACAACCATGAAAACAAAAATCATTGCAGCAGCAATTCTGATTGCAGCATCATTAACAATTCTTTATTCATTCAAAGCACAGCAAGGCAGCGAAGAGAAAGCGGACTTTGCAGTTATTAAAGTTCTTGAACCCATATCAGGAGTACTTATGTCTGCAGGAATTTTCCTGAGTTACGGCAACGGAAAAACCGAAACCGCAGAATTTGAATCGCTCACATACAAGAAAGCACCCCGCAATGCCGAAACTCTCCACTCCTATTTTGTGCGGATGAAAAAAGAAGGATATAAACTGAAGGCAGCTACGGGCGGAGATTACAACAGCACCTATATTTTCGAAAAAGAATAAAAAGAAAAGTTCTTTGCCTGCCCCGAGTCATTCGGGGAACTTTGAACTTCAAACTTTGAACTAAACTTTATCTCGAAAGCCGGTAGCGGTTAAACGGTCGGCACGAGTATTTGAACTTGCTGCCGATGGCAATGTAGGCGCTCGCCCCAACAAACATGAACCAATCGGGATGGTCGGGGTCGCCCCGCTGCTTGCCGGGCAGCTCCAGCGGATAATCGCCCAGCGAACGGTCGGAAAGCGCCACACTCACCGCGCCATTTTCAATGAGCTGAATATATTTGTCGGGATAAATGGTGCTCACATCGTCTAAGTAATCCGTGTATGCCCTGCGCACCCCGCATTCAATGGTGAATCCCAGCCGGTCTTCCCCGGAAATTTTAAAACCGCCCCCGAACGGCATGGCAGCGCTGAACAAACTATACTTTTTTGCTTTGGCATTAAAATAAGTTTCCTGCCCCTCCGTGGCTAAGGGCTGCAACTCATATTCAATGCCGCGGTAGTCCGTCTTCGGGTTGAAATGCACCACTGATAAACCCCAGAAGAAAAACGGAGTGAAGGCATAATTATAATTATCCACCTCGAACGGCAGAAAATTAAACTCGAACGTTCCGCTGATTTCCTGTATGGCAGAATTAAAATTCAGGTTGCGGTTCACCTCGTAGTCATATTTCGAATACGAATCGTCACCGCTGATGCCGCCAATCGTAGCCGCAAAACGAAAACCCCAGTGGCGGTTAAAATTTTTCCGGTAGTAAGCCCCGAAAGCCGGGTGCAGAAAATGAATAGTGAACAAACTGTTCGACAACTCGCCCTTGTATTTCGATAAGCCGAGGAACAAGCCGATGTCATCGCGCTGCGCCCGTGCATCAGGCGCAAGCAGCGAAACAATGAGGAGGGAAAGCAAAAATTTTTTCATATAAAATCTGTAACAAAGATACAACAGCGGTAGAGAGGTTCGCAAATGTGAGAGAGATGATGAATAGTTATTAAGTTATTGAGTTATTAGGTTATTAAGTCAAACACCTAATAACTTAATTTCTTAATAACTCAATAACTTTTTTCCTGACAGAAAATATAACGTTGAAAGCGAAAAAATATTTTCGCTGAAAACAAACTTTTAGAAGCGGGGCAGCCCGCCACGATTTGTTTTAATCTTGTAATTGATGCTGAAGATGGCAAACATGTAAGCATCCAGGTCGCGCGGGTCGCCACGCTGGCTGTCGGCAGAGGTGCGTCCCGGAATAGTGCGGTCGGAACGGTCGGCAAGAAGAGCGGCAATGTTTCCGTATGCGGCACGTATTTCGCTGTTGTCGAAATACGTTGTGCTTACATCGTCAATGTAATCGGTAAATGTTTTGCGCATTCCGTATTCTATTCCCACGCCCCACTTTGCATCAATGGTATATTTAAAACCAAATCCGATGGGAATGCAAAACTGCCACAACTGGTATTTCTTTCGAGTGGGAACTAATCCCTGTCCTTCGGTGCCGAGCGGTTGAAGGCGGTAAGTGTTTCCTTTAATGTCTGCCTTCGGGTCGAAATTAAAAAAGCCGATGCCAACAAAACCATACGCATAAATTTCATAACCCTTCTGTCCCTTCACTCTGCGCAAACGGTAGCGATGCCCCACCTGCTCCTGCTGGAATGCTGCTTCGAAATTCAGATTCCACTCGATAATCCGCGAGGTGAAACTGAGATTTCTGTAACTACGGTATTCTTCTGTGGTAAGTTTATCATCGCCCGAAACAGAACCGTAAGTGAAGTGAGTGTTGAAAGCAAAAAAATCGCTGAGCTTGTAACGCAGCCCCAGCGCAATTCCGAACTGCGTTTCACTCCATTCAAAATCCCTGAAATAATTTGTCCCGATTTGATTAGCGCCTCCCAACTCACCTAAAAAGTTACTTGCCCCCGCCCCGGCATGAAATTCATAACGGACTTTTTTCCAGCGCTGTGCATGAGCGCCCGGCAAAAACACCAACACCATCAAAAAGGCAGGAATGAATATTTTCAAAATCTGTATCGAACGGTTCATAATCGCGGTCGGCAAATATAAATTTTTTTGTTTAAGAGAAAAGAACGTTTTCCCATGACCATAATCATGGAATAGCGCAATACTATACTTTTGTTCACCACGAAAAAGAAATCACTCTTACGGAAGAATCCATGACATTAGTTACAGGCGCCACCGGACTGCTTGGCGCAAATTTGCTTGCAGCACTGATAAAGGACGGACAAAAGGTTCGCGCCACCAAACGCACAGGCAGCAGCATGCGTTTGGTTGAAAAAACATTTCAGAGGCAAAACATTGCCATTTCAAATGTTGAATGGGTGATGGCAGATGTAACAGACATTCATTCAATCCTTGAAGCAATGCAGGGAATTGATTATGTTTATCACTGCGCGGCAGTAGTTTCATTTAATCCATCGGCAGCCAACCACATGCTCAACGTGAACGTGAACGGAACAGCCAACGTGGTGAACGCAGCCATTGAAAGCGGTGTGAAAAAACTTTGTCACGTCAGTTCAACGGCAGCGCTCGGAAGAAGCGAAGAGAATGTATCAATCACCGAAGAAAGTCACTGGACGAATTCAAAACATAATTCTGTTTATGCCATCAACAAATACGGAGCGGAGCGCGAAGTGTGGAGAGGAATGGAGGAAGGATTGAATGCAGTCATCATAAACCCCTGCGTGATTCTGGGAGCAGGCGACTGGAAAACGGACAGCTCACGATTAATCGGTCAGGCAGCTAAAGGATTAAGGTTTTATCCTGTTGGCGGAAACGCTTTTGTTGATGTGCGCGATGTTGTTGCTGTGATGATGCAGTTAATGAACAGCGAAATAAGCCGCGAGCGTTTTCTTGTTGTGTCAGAAAATAAATCCTACAAAGAATTGTTCGGCATGATTGCCGGTGCGTTCGGAAAAAAACATCCCTCCATTAGAATCAATAAATTAATGTCGTCCCTTTCATGGCGCGCTGAATGGCTGCGTTCGCATTTACTCGGACAACCACCACTCATCACCCGCGAAATGATGCAATCCTCATCGCACACTTACAATTATTCGAATGAAAAAATCCGCAAAGCCATCGGGCATCAATTTATTCCGGTGAAACAAGGTGTGGAAGAAACGTGCCGGGTTTTTATGGAGAAATAATAAAAACTCATGTTTCCGGCATTGTAAGTTTTTACAATACCCTTCCAGAACTCTTTTATCCTGTTGCATATTTTTACAATGCCGTCCAAGAACTCTTTTGTTGTGTTGTAACTTCTTACAATACCACCCCAGAACTCTTTAGCCCTGTTGTAACTTTTTACAATACGGTTCAAGAACTCTTTTGCCCTGTTGTAAACTTCTGCAATGCCATCCAAGAACTCTTTTGCCCTATTCTAACTTTTCGGAATGCCATCCAAGAACTCTTAAACCCTATTCTGATTTTTCAGAATGCAGCCCAAGAATTCTTTTGCCCTATTCCAACTTTTCGGAATGCTATC
>DATDOJ010000058.1:0-3224 GCA_035293345.1 Bacteroidia bacterium | reverse complement strand
TGCAGTCACTTCAATGTTTTCCGGAGCACGAATGGCATAAGCTTCGAAGATCTTGCACGCATTCCAGGAAATGGCACAACTACGCAGCCGAAGAATTATTCGTTCCGCGATGCAAGCCCGGTCAACGGCACAAATTATTACAGGCTTACGCAAACCGATTTTAATGGCGCACAGGAAACATTTAATCTCATCGCCGTGAATTTTGCGTCTACCGCACCGGAGTGTGTGCTGACTGTTTACCCGAATCCCTGTTATGAAAACTGCACGGTAACGCTGGGCGACTGCCCGGGAGATAACGGCGTTATTACGGTGGAAATGCTGGATGCTTCGGGACAAATTGTTTCCAGCAGCGTTCCGGAGCGCAACACACAGGGCGGATTCACAACGGCGGTTGACACAGAAAACAACCTCGCGCCCGGCGTTTATATTGTCCGCAGCCGTTCTTCGAAAGCGGTTTATCAGCAAAAAGCGGTGATCAAATGATGTTGAAATTCAATTACCCGTAGATGTTGTGATGCTTCATTCATGATTCGAAAATTTTTTTGAAAATATTCCTTTTTTTAAGGGGGGCGCTTCTGCCCTCTTTTTTTTATGCGAAAAGACTCGTTTTTCAGGTCTTACTATTCACATAAAATCCTGTTTGCCAAGGCATTGCAATTTAAAAAGAGTCGCTCATCCTTAGGTCCTCCGGATGAAAAATTTCAAAAAACTGATATCCGTCAGTTTTTTAAGCGATAATCCTCATGGTGCTAAAGCTTTAACGCGCATAAGTTTGCTATCAATAAACGCAGTTAAAGTCGTTCAGCCTATGAAACGCACAACACTCCTCTCCGCCTTATTTGGATTCTTATCCCTTCCGGTGTTTTCAACACAAATGTCCACTCTCCTTTTTGGTGGCAACTGGACAAGCCCACTTACCTGGTCTGGTCTCCGCGCACCGCAGAACGATGATACGCTTACGATCTCTGCCATCGCCCAGGTGACAGTTAATAACATTAACGCGATTACCTACACAAATCTTTGCGTGAAAGTGTATGGGGATCTTTACTTTGCAACCGGCCAAAAAATATATATGTGTCCCGGCTCAGTTAGCCTGATATCCTCCGGTTTGTTTTCAGGTGGATCAGGTGGATCAAAAATCATAGAATGCGGTAACACTGTTTGGAGCGGACCCGGTCCAACCAGCGGTGGCGGCACTTATGGAAACAGCACCCTTCCTGTTGAGCTTGTTTCATTCACAGCAACTCAGGCCGGTGAAGGTGTTGAAGTTTCATGGGCAACCGCATCAGAAATCAATAACAGTCATTTCACGATCTCCCGAAGCGCTGATGGAGTAACTTTTGAAGAGTTAGGTCGCGTAACCGGAAATGGCTCAACAACACAACCCAGCAATTATGTTTTCCAGGATGATGCGCCTGCAAGCGGCACCAGCTATTACAGACTGACACAAACCGATTTTAATGGTCTCCAGGAAATACTCAAGCTTGCAGCAGTTGATTTTTCATCTTTGATCCCCGAAGGAGTCCTCACAGTTTTCCCAAATCCCTGCCAGGGGAAATTTACAGTGAACCTTTCTGCATCTGCAGAAGACGAAAGTGTCGCAACACTTGAGCTGCTGAATGCTGCCGGTATGGTTGTTTACACCGCTGTTGCAGAACGGAACGCGCAGGGCGGTTACACCCTCGAAATAAATGCGGATAACAATCTTGCTCCGGGAATCTATTTCGCTCGCAGCTTGTCAGCAAAAAATGTTCTCCAGCAAAAGGTTGTGATAAAATAGCCACCGATCAATAGCTAAAATCTTTTAAAATTTTAATCAGAAATACGAGATAGTCCGGGCGGATTTTTAGTTGACCCAACGCAGCTGCAAGAGTCCTGGGAAGTCCCCCGCTTCCCGGGCTTTGTGGCATCTTACCAAAAAAAGATGTTTTGCTCTTACCATCTTGTATGTCAGTCATGAATTAGCGCAAACGAAAGTGACGACGAAAGTATAAACTGATATCCGTCATATAAAAGTACAAACCAGGTCATATAATTAGCAAGCGTTCCGCAATATGTTTGTGAGGCAATTAAAAACGCCTGCCTATGAAACCGGCCCTCTACTTACTTTTTATTTGTATTTTATTTTCTTTTTTAGAAGGGCAAGCTCAACCCTTATTTCAAAATTCTGCTACTAACACTGGATCGTCTTCTCCTGCAACAGTAAATGCTCCTGCCGGCATCAATAGTGGTGATTTGCTTGTTATAGGATTTATGTTTGAAAAGGGCAGTGCCGAAAACATTACTCCTCCTGATGGATGGAATTTGATTTTGAGAACAAATAACAGTACAGACTGTGGACTGGCTACATATTATAAAGTAGCCGGATCAAGCGAACCGGCCAGTTATTCTTTTGGCTTTGACAATGGCTCAAAATGGTGTTTGGGTATTTCCAGGATAACAGGTGCGGAGCAATCATATCCAATTGAAGTTTTTTCCGGTTCAACCGGTAACTCAGGAAATCCAAATGCTCCCTCTGTCACTACATTATCAAATAACACGCTTATATTATGCTATTATACAAATAAAAAAAATGCGACTTATACTCCGGCAGCTACCACGACAGAGAGATATGACGCTCCAAATGCCGCTGAAGGACAGCCCTCAAATATGATGGCCAGTTTTGTGCATACAAGCGGAGGAACAGGAAATCTACAAGCTACCGCTTCTGATAATACTGAGAGATGGGTAACTCAACAAATTGCTATAATTCCTTCAATCACATTACCAGTTGAATTAGTTCATTTTAATGCTGCCCAGGAAGGATCAGGTGTGCAGGTTACATGGGCAACCGCATCAGAAATCAATAACAGCCATTTCACTGTTTTCCGTAGCGAAGACGGAGTGACATTTGAAGAACTTGGCCGCGTAACCGGAAATGGCTCAACAACACAACCCAGCAATTATGTTTTCCAGGATGACGCGCCTGCAAGCGGCACCAGCTATTACAGACTGACACAAACCGACTTTAATGGTCTCCAGGAAACACTCAAGCTTACCGCAGTTGATTTTTCATCTGTGATCCCCGAAGGTGTCCTCACCGTTTTTCCAAATCCCTGCCAGGGGAAATTTACAGTGAACCTTTCTGCATCTGCAGAAGACGAAAGTGTCGCAACACTTGAGCTGCTGAATGCTGCCGGTATGGTTGTTTACACCGCTGTTGCAGAACGGAACGCGCAGGGCGG
>DATDOJ010000057.1:0-10783 GCA_035293345.1 Bacteroidia bacterium | reverse complement strand
GGTTACCGTAGAAGTATGGGGCGGTGGCGGTGGCGGTGGAAGCAGTAATAACACAACCGCAGTAGGTGGCTGTGGTGGCGGTGGTGGCGCTTACAGTAAAACATCAGGAATAGCTGTGACTCCTTCATCAAACTATACTGTTACTGTGGGTGCAGCCGGTGCAGGCGGTCCTGCGAATTCAACCACTCCGGCAACAGCAGGCGGTGACTCGTGGTTTAGTACCTCAGGAACCATCCTTGCCAAAGGCGGAAGCCCGGGTGCTAATAACTCAAACGTTGGAGGCGGACTAGGCGGTGCATTGGCATCAGGAATCGGCACATTAAAATTCTCCGGTGGAACAGGCGCTGGTGGAGCAAATGCTCAGGGAGGAGGCGCTGGCTCTTCAGCAGGGACAGCACTAAATGGGACAAATGGAAGTGGAGTTACAGGAGGTGTTGCTCCTGCCGGTGGCGGCAATGGAGGCAACGGAACAAATGGTGCTCCTCCCAATGCTTTGCCAGGTATTGCTCCCGGTGGTGGCGGTGGCGGAAGTGATGACGTAGCTGCATCAAATGGCGGAGCCGGTTCAGCAGGACGAGTAGTAATTACTTATTCCACAATCACATCATTCACTCCAACCTTTGCATGTGTCGGCACAACACCGACTATCACGATTAACGGAACAGGATTCGCGGGAATAACGGGAGTTACATTCAATGGCTTGGCAACGACATGGACGATACTGAGTCCGACACAAATTACGGCACCTGTTCCTCCAAGTGCAACAACAGGTCCCATACAGATTACAACTTCGTATGGCATTTGTTTTTCGGCTAACTTTAATATAGACCCTCTTCTTCCGGTTTCAGTAAGCATACTGGCAGTAGCGCCTTCGCCAAACACAGGCGCAGGTCCGTTCACAACCTGCAATGGAGTCACCTATTATTTTCAGGCAACCATAAACCAGGGCGGCTCAACCCCGGCCATTCAGTGGTATAACGGAGGGTCACCCATAGGAAACGCTGTCAATTGCACGACTGCTGTCACAGGCACCAGTATTATCTCCTGTGTTGTTTCGTATGGAGGCACAGGCGTAAACTGTCCCGACAATGTTCCGGCAACATCCAATTCAATAGCGTTTAATCCGGTGGCAACACCCGGCCAACCTAATAATCCGGTCGTTGGACTCTCCACCGTTTGCGTGAATCAGACAGGAGTGACCTACACGACAAGCGCGGCAAACGCCTCCACCTATACATGGACGGTTCCGGGCGCGGCTTCTTTCTCAGGTCAAAATACCAATTCAATAACGGTCAATTGGGGAAGCACACCGGGCAGTTATGTTATGAATGTAGTCGGAGTGAACATTTGCGGTGTTTCAGGAGCGGTGAGAAACAAAACGATTACCATTAATCCATTGGTTGCACCGCCTGCATTAACCATTGTTGATTTCGCAGGCGGACCGACAACCATCTGCCAGTATGCTTCAATAAATTTTTCAGCCAACATCAGTGAGACATCACTGAACAAGATTGCTGTCTGGAAAGTTGACGGCACCCCGGCATTCACCAGCGATACCAGTATCGGCAACGCCTATTTCACCTATCCCAATCCCGGCTCGTTCAGCTATGGATTCCCGGTTCCCGGAGCGCATGCCATTACCTGCGAAATAACATTTGTCGGACAGCCGGCACCGGGGCAGTGCTATTCTCCCAATGTGAGCGTATCCAATGCTATAAATTATTCCGTTACCCAGAACGAACCGCCACAGGTCACCATCAGTGACGTTGCCAATGGAAATTACATTTGCCGCGGCACGCTCGATGTATTCACGGCATCACCGTTTGATGCGGGCACTCCCACGTACACCTGGTTTGTGGATGGAATACCGGATGGGTCAAGCACATCGGCAACGTTCAATTACATTCCGCCAACAGCGGGCATCCACGTTGTTTATTGTGAAGTCCACTCCAATCAGGCCTGTGATAACTCGCCTCCGTCAATTTATCCGGATGCAATTTCACAAAACTCGGTGCTTGTTTATGTTGACCCATGCACTTACTATGTTCCGACAACCGGAAATTTAGGACCCTACAACGTCTGTGGCGGGGCGTTTTATGATTCACAGGCAGACCCGGGAGCCAACTACACCAATAACCAAAATGGAATGGTAACATTCTGTGCGGCACTTGCCGGACAATATGTATCCATCACATTCAACTCAATGGTTTTAGCTGATAATACAGACATCCTCCGCCTCTACAGCGGAACCGGAACAGGCGGACCGCTGCTGCAGACATACCAGGGACCACTGAACACCACGAGTTTCTGCGGTGCGGTTGTTTCGCAGGATGTAACCGGTGGTTGCGTCACAGCACAATTCCAGACAGGCAGTTCAGGCGTGGCTGCCGGATGGGACGGCAGCATTGCATGCTCCCCGACATCGTCTTCAACTCCGGCAGGAGCTAATTGCGCAAGCCCTACAATTATTGCTGCCCTGCCTTACACAGCGAGTAACCACACCACCCAGTGTTTTATCAACGACTACCAGGCACAAAGCGGAATATGCAATGCGAGCTATGCAGGAGAAGACCATGTGTATGTTTACATCACTACCGGACCGGAATGTACCAGCATAGCCATGTCAGGCACATCGGGAAACCCGGCACTTGCCGTTTATCAGGGATGCCCGGGTGCAGGCGGTATATGCCTCACCCCTACACCGATGGTCGGCAACAGCTCCATGCAGTTTACTTTCCCCGTAGCGGATACATATTATATTATAGTGGATGAGGCATCGGGATTCTCTAATTACACCATGAACATTCAGTCCTTTGGTCTCGCACCCGCCAATGATTTACCCTGCAACGCCCAGTATATTGATTTGGCTGTTAATGTAAACGGAAACAACTCATGCACCGGTTCGGCAGCAGAACCCGGAAACGCTTCTTGCTGGACCACTGGCACAATGAACACGACCTGGTACAGTTTCATTGCTCCTGCAAGTCCCAATCCGTCTGCGGTAAAAATCCGCACCACTCCGGGCACCATCGTTTCAACACAAATTGCTCTTTACTCAGGCAGTTGCAGTTCTCTTACACAAATTGCCTGCAACCAGGCAGGACCAAATTGCGCAACAACTCCTTCTCCGCCATCTTCTGAAATTATTTACAGCAACCTCACGCCTAATACAATGTACTACGTCCGGGTGGACGGAAGAAATAGCAGCACGGGGAACTACAGCATTGTGGTTGCAGACGTAAACGGTGCTCAACCTTATGCTGACGGGCAGGACTGTGTTGTGCCGATGACCATTTGCAACAGTTCATTCACCGTTGGAGACCCCGGTTTCCTCTGGACTGGCTGGGTTTGTGATTTCGGTACTTCCAACAGCAGTTGCATGTATGCAGGAGAGCGTTCCTCGGCATGGTATGTATTCACTACCAATGCTACAGGGACATTGTCATGGCTCTTAACACCCAACGGGTATCCTGCTTATGTTGATTACGATTGGATTCTTATGGATATAACTTCTTTCGGAAACAACCAGGTAGAGCGTGTTGCCGGAGCTTGTCCTCAGATTAATGCCGGTACCATACCCTGGGTGCGCTGCAATATCAGCGATGTAATCTTGTTTTCAGCTTGTGCAACCACTAATATGCAAACAGGCATGTGTCCATCGTCAAGCTACACAACAACGACTGCCTTCGGTCCGAGTTTCTGTTCATCGCTTGGAGTGAGTAACGGTCAGACATTCCTGCTCCATCTGAGCAATTGGACTCAAAATGCAAGGGGCTTCACTATTGACTTTAACGCCTTCGGTGCTTCCCCGATTGCTTATTCGAATCCGCCAAGTGTCCTGTATTGGACAGGTGGAGCCAATTCCACCGATTGGTTCAACCCGGTGAACTGGGGAAACTGCGGTCCTCCGGATTGCAACACCAATGCCATCGTCACCACAGGGTCCACTTACATGCCTCTTATTGCAAACAACCAGACGGCAAACTGCAGAGGACTCGACATTAAAGCCGGTGCGAGTGTTACGTTGGTTGGCTCGGCACAGCTTGATATATGCGGCAACTTCGTCAACAACGGAAGTTTAATTGCAGCGTCAACTTCTACCGTAAACTGTATCAATTCTTCCGCACAGTATTTTGACGGCAACATGATTGGCGCGAGCAGTTTCGGAAATATCAAAATGAGCAAGTCGGCAGCAGGTACTTCAAAGATGACGCTTCTCGATAATGCGCAGATGACCGGCACACTCACCCTTGCCAATAGCGCCTTTGGCGGAAAAATAGTAACCGGTATAAAAGAACTTTATATTACCAACAACGCACCGACTGCCTCCAACTTCGGAAGCACGACAAGTTATGTGGAAGGAAATCTTCGCAGGAATCTGAACGGCTCATTATCTTCAGCCACGTATCATTTTCCGCTCGGTCATGTCACACCGGGATGGCAGCTTGCCACAGTTGATTTTATCTCAACACATTCCATTCCCAACATGCTCGGATATTTCTCCACATGGAGTTCCGTTCCGGGCGCCACAGGATTGTTTGACGGTGTGTGCAATGTAAATTACAATACCAATCTCGGATTTTATAACAACGGCTATTGGACGCTGACGCCTTCCGCGAATGCAACATCTGGCAACTATGATTTGCAGTTACGCAATGGAGGTGTGACCAACGGTCCCGGTGTAAGCTGGACAGTTGCCAAAGCGCCTGCCATATCCGGTTCATGGTCATTGGACGGTGTTTGCACCGGGGTGGCAAATCCTTTTGCAAAACGCACCGGCATGAGCGGATTCTCTGTGTTCGCCACAGCCATGTCAAGCAATCCGGTTCCGATAACACTTCTCAACTTCGATGCAGTCACGCATGGCTCAGGCGTGATGACTTCCTGGGTAACGGCATCGGAAACCAATAACGATTATTTTATTATTGAACGCAGCGCGGACGGAATGCACTTCGAACAAATCGGCACACGCAAAGGCGCGGGCAATTCAACCAACACGCTTTACTATTCCATGCTCGATGGTGCACCATTCAAAGGCGTAAGCTACTACCGCCTGAGCCAGGTTGACTATGACGGTTCCTCCACTAAATCGCAGGTGGTGGCTGTGAGTTTTCTCGGCAACAGCGTGCTGAATGTTTTCCCCAACCCGGCACAAACGGCAATACAATACAGGTTTAACTCGGCAGCCGATGGCGTGGTGATGTTCGAAATGATTGACGCACTCGGTAAAACGGTTTTGTCAAAACAGGTGGATGTGAAGAAGGGACTCAATACCTCTGACGCACTTGACATCCGCTTCATGCCGCAGGGGGTTTACTTCATCCAGCTTAAGCCGGTGAACAGCGAAATCATCGAGCCGATGCAAAAGCGGTTTGTAAAACAAACGAGAGAAGAATAAGTTTTTTCAATTTCTTTTTTAAGTCCCTTGTCTAAATCAGGCAAGGGACTTTTTTTTGCCGGGTTAAATAATAATTCAGCCGAAATGTCACCCCCTCCTGTTTTCATAACCACCTGAAAACAAGCCAATTGTTCTTATCTATACACCCCGGCCACTCCACCAAAGTCCCCCACTTCTCCACCAAACCCTCCCACTCACTTACCAAAGTCCCACACATCTCCACCAAACCCTCCCGCTTCTCCACCAAACTCTTACAAACTCCCACCAAACTCTCCCGCTTGCCCGCCAAAGTCATACACATCTCCACCAAACCCTCCCGCTTGTCCGCCAAAGTCATACACACCCCCACCAAACCCTCCCGCTTCCTCACCAAACTCTCCCGTTTTCAATCTGAAAGCCCCCCGGTAAGTTCTGACTGACAATATTTCCTGTCAATGTTCCACCGCTCACTTTCTGAAATCCCCGACCACTCGTCCAAAGTCCCCGCCCTGTCATCGAAAGTCCCCGCCTTGTCATCGAAAGTCCCCGCCTTGCCATCGAAAGTCCCCGCCCTGTCATCGAAAGTTCCCGCCCTGTCATCGAAAGTCCCCGCCTTGCCATCGGAAGTCCCCGCCCTGTCATCGAAAGTCCATCGGCTTCCATCGTACTAATCCTTTTTCCAATCAGAACCATGTTATCAGAAATCTGAATTATTAAAATCCCAGTCAAACCTGCCCGCCATCGCTTTAAAGCATTCTCATTGGCAGGCAGGAATCCGCTCCGCAGGATATGATATCACAACTGTTCAAAATATGATGAACATATCACCCCTTCGGGCAATGTCGTTAAGTTAAGGATTGTTTATTAAAATATCGAACGTTGAATGATGAATGATGAATGTCGAAGTGCTTGTTTAATTCATAATTCATAATTCATAATTCATCATTCAATTTTTCTTAACTTAATGACATTGCCCTTTCGGGGCGGGGTAAAAAGTTGCTGAAAATCTGCAGCGCGGAAATTTGTAGTACACCCGTATTAAATCTCAGTCAAATTTTTCACAACAACCGCTATCTTTGGGCGGCAAAAATTCATCATGCGCATCTATCTCGATAACGCTGCAACCACACCGCTCGACCCGGAAGTGATTGACGCAATGCTTCCTTTCATGAAGCAGCACTTCGGCAATCCGTCATCCATTCATTCTTATGGACGGGAAGTGAAGTCAGCCATTGAGCAGGCGCGGAAAAAAGTGGCGGCATATTTTAATGTGACACCATCAGAAATATTTTTCACATCTGGAGGAACGGAGGCAAACAACACAGCCATTCATTGCTCCGTCCGCGACCTCGGAATAAAGCATATCATCACATCGCGCATCGAGCACCATGCTGTGCTGCACACGGTGGAAGAGCTGGAGAAGCAGCAGAAAGTGAAAGTGAGTTTCGTCCGCCTCGCTGAAAACGGTCATGTTGATTTGGAACATCTTGAAACGCTTCTCGCAGACAACAACCGCAGTTTGGTTTCGCTCATGCATGCCAACAATGAAATCGGAAATCTTCTTCCCATCGAAAAAGTTGCCCTGCTCTGCGCGAAGTACGATGCCGTTTTTCACTGCGACACCGTGCAGACGGTCGGGCATTATGAAATCAACCTGCGTGAAATTCCGGTTCATTTTATTTCTTGCGCATCACATAAGTTTCACGGACCCAAGGGCGTTGGTTTTTTATATGTCAACAATAAAATAAAAATCCATCCTTTCATTTATGGCGGTTCGCAGGAACGCAACATGCGCGGAGGAACAGAAAATGTGTACGGCATCATCGGGTTGTCGAAGGCGCTGGAAATTGCATACGCGAATCTTGACGAACACTGGAAGCAAATCACCTCCCTGAAAGAATACATGGCCGAGTCGCTCACGGAAAATATTCCCGGTATTAATTTTAACGGTGACTGCATGGGAAAATCGCTTTACACGGTTTTGAATGTTTGCTTTCCCGTCACTGATTTTGCTGAAATGCTTTTATTCAACCTCGACATTGCCGGCATTGCCGCATCGGGAGGAAGCGCCTGTTCATCCGGAAGTGAAAGCCGCTCGCATGTTTTAGAAGCGCTTGGAGTGGATGAAGCCCGTCCGTGCGTTCGCTTTTCATTCAGCAAATACAACACGAAAGAAGAGATAGATTTCTGCGTAGAGAAGTTGAAGGAACTGTATGCTATCAAAGTTGCTTAGAGTTCCCCTCTCCTTTGGAGAGGGGTTAGGGGTGAGGCGAAAAAAAAATCAGCCATGCCTTACGGGGCACAGCTGATTCTGAGTTCAACCTTACGGGGCTGAAGTTTAACCCTTTTGAGTTTTGCTGACCTAAGGGTTAAATCACTGATTGCGATGCAATGATATATATACCCGCGGTGGGCAGTTTTCGGCAAACAGGCATTCCGTTACACATGTAAGATTTTATGAAATATGCTTCTCGCTTTTACTGCTTGCCAATTGCTTTTTTACCTCCCGATGTTGAGGGATGCCAATTTATTTCGCCCATTGCCCATTGCCCATTGCTATTTGCTATTTGCTGGTTGCCCATTGCCAATTGCCTGTTGTCTACAGCACCTTTCTTTTAATACTTTTAGCCCCCCGAAACTTTAATGCTGCTCTGCTAATTTGATTCACCTTTTCTCCGATGGACTTTAGTCAATTATTCACCCTCAATGCGCTGTTGAGTTTACTCACCCTGTCGCTTCTCGAAATTGTTCTTGGCATTGACAATATAATTTTTGTTGCCATTGTCACAGGTAAACTCGGAAAGGAAAAACAAAGACGGGCGCGCACGCTTGGCTTATTGCTCGCTTTGGGGATGCGGATAGCGCTGCTGTTTTCTCTCACCTGGATTATCGGCATGTCGAAACCATTTTTGTTTTTTTCAGAGAACGCTCCGTTCATCTACTTCGACCCTCCCCTGCCGGCAGAATATTTTGCCTTGTCTGTCCGTGACTTTATTCTTTTCGGAGGCGGAATCTTTCTTCTCATCAATGCTACGGTTGAGATTAACAAAAAAATTGTCGGACTGGAAATGCAGGAGGAACAAACCTCGGCACCACGAAATTTCCGCAAGGCGATTTTTCAAATCATGCTCATTGACGTAGTGTTTTCATTCGACAGCATTCTCACCGCCATCGGGCTTGCCAATAATGTTTCAATCATGGTCATTGCAGTCATCATTGCTATGATTGTGATGATTCTTTTCTCCGGTTCGGTCAGCAAAATCATTAATGAATATCCAACAATAAAAATGCTCGCGCTTGCTTTTCTCCTGATGATTGGAATGGTGCTTGTTGCCGATGGGCTGCATTTCCATATTCCGCGCGGGTATGTATATTTTTCCGTTGCGTTTTCATTACTCGTTGAATTCCTCAACCTGCGGATGAAACGAAGTGTGGAAAAACGAAAGGCATCCATCTGATTCAACACACAACGCGATAACTGACATGGCTGATATTCTTAAACACCGCCCGCCCTTTCCGTTCGAGACCATCGCGCTTGCCGTTTCTTTCTCCGGGCACCTTGAAGCGCTCATCAGCGAGACGCGCCATCTTGCCCATTTGTTCGGAGCACGCATCGTTTTGATTCACTGCGGAAAAAAAACAAAGCAGAAAGAAAAGGAACTCACCGGATTATTATTCAAGCAGAATGTTGATATCAGGCGGCTTCAGATTTACTGGGAAAGCGGTGACGCTTGCGATACCGTTCTCAATGTCTGTAAAAAAGAAGTGGTGGATTTATTGATTGCAGGCGCGTTGGAGAAGGAAAATTTATTCCGCTACTACACCGGTTCCACCTCCCGTGAAATCAGCCGCAGGGCGAAATGTTCTGTCATGATGCTCACCGAACCCTCCTTCGACCCGCATCCGTTTCACAAAATTGTGGTGAACGGACATGAGCATCCCAAAACATCGGAAACCATCCGCACAGCATATTACGTTGCGGAAAAATCTACAGCAGAACAAATCATCATTGCCGATGAAGTTGATTTCAGCAGAAAGATTGAAAACGCGAAGTCGGAAAAAAATCTGCGCAAGCTGGTTGAGGCAAAACAAAAAATTGAGTTTGCGGAAATCGAGCGCGTGAAAGACGTTTCTAAAATTACCGAGCCGGTTTCATTTACTATTTCATCGCGCGTCATCAATGGAAAAGCCGGTCATGCCATCGGTGATTTTGCGCGCAAGTCGAAAGCCGATTTGCTCATCGTTAATTCTCCCGACCATCACCTCTCGCTGATGGATAGAATTTTTGTGCATGACCTCGAACATCTGCTCGGCAACCTGCCCTGCAATCTCCTGATAGTTCACTCGCGCGTCTGGTAAATTTTTTCTATGAGAATTTTTCTTGTCGGTTTTATGGGGAGCGGAAAGAGCATGCTCGGGGAAAAAATCGCAGCCATGTTGAAAATCCCGTTTGTTGACCTCGACAAGAAAATTGAAAAGCAACAAGGTAAAACTGTAGCTGAAATCTTTCAGAAGAAGGGAGAAAATTATTTCAGAACGGTGGAAGCAGAGGTGCTTCGTAAAACAAAACGCTATACTGATTCGGTGATTGCTACAGGCGGAGGCGCGCCATGCTTTCACGACAACATGAAGTGGATGAACGAAAACGGAATCACGGTGTATCTCTCTGCCAAATCCGCAGAGTTGTATCACCGCCTTCTCTCGGACAGGGAAAACCGACCGCTGATTGCTTCGCTGTCAGACATTACTCTGCTCGAATTTATCATGGGGACGCTCGGAAGCCGCGAACGGTTTTACGCAATGGCGCACGTAAAACTCAATGCAAAAACCATAACCGCGCATCAGGCGGTTGATGCTATTAAAAAGGTTGGGAAGAAGCCGAAGGCGAAGAATAAAAGGTAAAACTGCAAGGTTTCATCAGTACCTTTTTTGCGCATAAAATCGCTTGGGTTTTCCACAACTTTCCTGTTAAAACTTATCCAAAATAAAGTAACTTTTTTCTTGCAGTCCACAGTATAAATATTATCTTTATGCTCTATCCGAAAACCTGAAAATCACAGTACTTTTCCTGATTTAAGGGCTTTCGGAAAATTTTATAAGAAGAATAAATTTTAATAAATCACATGAGCGAATTAGTAAAAGAAAAAGAAATTAAAAACGATTATTCAGCCGACAGCATCCAGGTGCTTGAAGGGCTTGAGGCGGTGCGCAAGCGCCCTGCCATGTACATTGGCGACACAGGCGTTAAAGGATTACATCACCTCGTCTATGAAGTGGTTGACAATTCCATTGACGAAGCACTTGTCGGCTTTGCAAAAAACATTGATGTGATTATTAACCCTGATAATTCTGTGACGGTAACCGATGACGGGCGCGGAATTCCGACCGACCTTCACGTGAAAGAGA
>DATDOJ010000056.1:0-2394 GCA_035293345.1 Bacteroidia bacterium | reverse complement strand
CGTCAGGAATAGCGTCCACCGGATTTTTTTGAACAGACCACACGCCCCACCCGAAAAGTCCTGCACTGATGAGCAGGACAATCCATCGGTTGCGAAACGAAAAACTTATGAGAAATTTGACCATTGTTATTCGTTATTTGTTATCCGTTATCAGAGGAGATTTTATTGCCAATGGCTTGTTACCGATTGCCAATTTATTTCTTCGGTCGTTCATATTGACAGCATGAGTGAAGATTGTTGTATGCTTCATCTGTAGCCGTTACATATTCATTGTCGTAGCCGGCAGCAGCAACTTTCTCCCCGATTTTTTGAGCGGTGATTTTCTCCGGGTTGTAAGTGACCGTCAGAATTTTGGTTTCTTTGTTCCAGTTTTTAGAAAGCACCCCGTCTTTCTTTTTCAGAGAACCTTCGATAGTTGATTTGCACATCCCGCAGTTGCCATAGACATGGATGGTGTCAGTTTTTGTCTCCTGGGCGAATGCCGTGCCCCTGAAATATCCTAGCAGCGAAATAAGAATAATGATTGATAATTTTTTCATAATTATTAATTTTGATTTTGTAATTAAGACGAAGAATAAATAAAGAATCTGTGGAACTAATTTTTTGTTTTCGCAGTAGAAAAACAAAACACCTCAGCCCGCTGATAAACATAAGCAGCAAGCAGAACAAAAGAAAAATTAAATTCGGAAATTATTCACCGCGAGGTAAACAGGTTGTTTACTTATGAAAGGCGGTGCATGAGTCAGCGCAAATAATCCGGAATGAGAAAAAGAAATTAATGATTCAATGGCAATCTGCGAACCGGAGAAAATGTTAAAAGAAAAATTGGTTGTGTTTACTTTGAGTTGATGCGATGCAGATTGGCTATCTTTTACTTTAACAATAATCGTTTTTGTTTCGCAGCAGCCAGGTAACTTATTCCCCTTGCAATTCTTCGGAGTTGACTTGCAATTAAAAATATATGCTTCCTTGAATTTGCCGCAGCAATAAAAATAATTCACTGCCACTCCCGAAACGCTGAGGAGATAGAGTAATGCAGAAGTTATGGTGAAAAGCCGTTTCATTTTTCTGTTGTGTGCGCAAATATATAGTCAACTTTATGAATTTCAGATATAATTATGAAAAAAATCATGCCTGTTTTCAAGAACAGGATAAATTTGAACTTTCAAACGGTTAATTAATTGTTGAATGTTCGGCTAAGAGAAATGAAAATGCAAGCGTGGAATATGATTTATGTCATATTTACAAGAAACCGCTTCTGAGATAAATCATTTCATAAAACATTTCCGGCAATGACTTTTGCTCACACAAAAACTAAAACCACAAAACAATGAGTGAAACAGTCCTTCAAAAATTAATGACCGACCAGCAATTATTGACTCGCAGAGCCATGCATGTTGTGCTGATTACTTCTTTATTCATTCACATTCTGCTGAATGTATTTGCATACTACAACCGCGACCCGATTCTGAAAATTGAAATGCCTGTTCTGAGTGGCGTAACCATCATTGCCATTCTCATCGGTATGCGGATGTTCAGACACGACTAAAAATAAAACCATGATACAACTTGAATCTTTAAAAGAAAGCTATCTGCTTGAAGTACCCGTTGATGTGCTTCACCGCGAAAGTATGGAGTGGCTCGGAGAAATTGAATTCATGAAAGATGAAGCGGCTTTTTTCTACGGGCTTATTATCCGAAGGTTGAAAACACCTTACGACACGATCAATGCTGAAGAACTGAAAAGCATTGAAAACCATCTCATCTTTTTTTCCACCAACATGCTTGCCATGCTGCATGATTCCATTGCAAAGCATGAAATGTTTTTGTCCAAAATGATTGAGTCAGTGAAACAGGATGAAAAGAGTTACCGCTCCCGACATATTATACTGGCAAATAAATTCACTGCGTTTGAAAAAGAATTCAAAGAGCTGAAGAGGAAAATATTTTCTGTGGTTGAGCGGGAAGTAAAAAAGAAAAAATTAATCAAGAAATAATTTGATGGAAAAAATATTTCAGGATAAGGTCGCCTTAGTCACAGGAGGAAGTTTCGGAATCGGGAGGGCGGCAGCAATCTCATTTGCAAACCGCGGAGCAAAAGTCGTAATTGCCGATTGGGTGGAAGACAATGAAACACTCAACGCTGTCAAATCAACCGGTGGCGAAGCAATATTTTTAAGGTGCGATGTTTCCAAAGATGCTGAGGTAAAAAATCTCATTGTAAAAACAGTTGCAACTTTCGGACAACTGGATTACGCTTTTAACAATGCTGGCGTTGAGGGAGCATCTGCGCCCACGCAGGATTGCACGGAGGAAAACTGGGAGCGAGTTGTAGGAGTTAACCTGAAAGGAATCTGGCTGTGCATGAAATATGAAATTCCGCAAATGCTCAGA
>DATDOJ010000055.1:0-7566 GCA_035293345.1 Bacteroidia bacterium | reverse complement strand
GTCGCCTTCGAATTCGAGCGCTGCACTTTTGATGCCTGCGCCATCGCCCGCCTGGTAATCGAGCTGCGACACCTTGTATCCGTTCTTCTCGCCCCAGCGGATGTACATGCGCATGAGCATTTCTGCCCAGTCCTGGCTTTCGGTGCCTCCCGCGCCTGAGTTTATGTTGAGCACTGCGCCAAGCGCATCTGCTTCTCCACCAAGCATGCGTCTGAATTCAAGTTCTTCGAGTATCCTCAGCGATTGCTTGTAGTGCTTGTCCACTTCTTCTTCTTTCGCTTCGCCTGCTTTGAAAAAATCATTAAGCACTACGGTGTCCTCTATCGAAGAGTTGACTTCCGCAAATGCGTCCGTGATGTTTTTCTTTTGCTTGATGGCGCGCATCACGCTCTCCGCGCTTTTCGGGTTGTTCCAGAAATCGGGAGCGTGAGTGAGTTCTTCTTCCTCCGCTATTTTCTTCAGTTTGTTCTCGATGTCAAAGATGCCCCCTAAGCGCGTCCGAGCGCTCTCTGAGCTCTTTCAGTTGTTCTGTGGTCATGGGGCGAATGTAGAAAAAGGAAATTCAGAATTAAGAATTAAGAATTAAGAATGGTTTTCGAAAGTTACTTCTGTCATGCTGACGAATGTCAGCATCCCCTGAATAATGTTTGAAGCATGGTCAATGGGATGCTGAAACCCCGAATGTATCGGGACAGGCATGTTCAGCATGACAATAAGATGGGTGTTATTTTTTTTCTGCCGGCTTGTAATGATAGGTGACCTGGATGTTTGGTTGCTCTTGTACGGGAGGCGCACCGGGCAGGCGGAAATGAATGTGCAGGGTTTGATGATGCGTTACGCGAAGTTTGCGGTAGGTTTTCTTTTCATAGCGCAGAAGTTTGGTTATCCGCAGCGCTTCTTCATCGCATCCGTGACCGATGCCGTGAACAAGTTTTGCATCCGATACTTTTCCGAACACATCTACATCGTAATGCACCGTGACGGTGCCTTCCACGCGCTGCTTCACCGCTTCTTCGGGATAAACAAGATGGGCGCGGATGAATTCCTGCAATGCTTTCTGCCCGCCCGGGAATTTCGGCTGGGTGATAAAGCTTTCTGGCTTGGCTTTCTTTTTCAATTTTAGTCCAGCTTGAAATTAATCGGTATATTATACTGTACCTGCACCGCAATTCCGTCCTGCATTCCGGGAATCCACTTCGGCATTAATTTAATTACTCTCATGGCCTCTTCGTCTATTTCCTGCGAAATGCCTTTAATAATTTTAATATCTCTTAAACTGCCATCCTTATCAATAATGTATGATACATAAACTCTCCCGCTGATTCCGTTATCTCTTGCCTTACGTGGATACTTTACATTTTCTCTCAAAAATTTAAAGAGCTCACTTTCACCGCCCGGAAACTGTGGCATCATTTCAAAAGCATAATACGTTGTATCTCTCCCGTCTTGCGTAAAACAATTTCCTTTAACGAAATTACCTTCCTTATAAAAATCATTTCTCTTAATCTCACCATTATCCCAGTAAGTGAGAACTTTTCCATCCATGTATCCATACTTATAATTTATTTCTGATTTCTTCTTTCCGTTATCATACCACGTAAATGCCTTTCCGCTGATTCTTTTTTGTGCGTAAACATCATATTCCGTTTCTGATTTTATCTTACCTGCCATAGAATATGTTTTTACTGTGGCTGCTCTATAATTAATCCCATAAAATTCTCTCACCTCATGATAGGTTGCAGTTGACTTATCGATTGCCTCCTTTCCCTTATCATCAAAGTAAACAGTATCCTGCCCGAAAACATAATTCCCACAGCGAAGAAATGCGATGACAAGAAATTTTCTCATGGGATTATTCAGAAATAAAGCTTTCGGGTTTGGTTTTCTCTTTCAATTCTACTTGTTCTCGAATGCAACAGGGAGGTTGAACTGCACGCGCACAGTTTTTCCGTTTTGTTTTCCCGGAGTCCATTTCGGCATCAGCTTCATCACACGCATCACTTCGTCATCTGCCGACTTGGTTACTCCTCTTAAAATTTTGATGCCTGTTAAACTGCCATCTATATCCACAACGAAATTTACATAAACCACTTTCCTGCCTTTTATCTCTTTCAGGTCAGCGGGATATTGAATGCTGTCGGCAATAAATTTAAACATTGCTTTTTCTCCTCCCGGAAACTGCGGCATTTCTTCGACAATGGTAAATATCTTTCCATCAGATTTTGCCGAATCCTTCCCGGTGGAAATTGTATCCTGCGCGAAAACATAATTCGCGCATAGAAAGAATGCGATGGCGAGGAATTTTTTCATGGGGTTTATGATTTAGTTTAACATTTCACTGGTGACGATAAAAATATCTTTTTCTTTTATACCAATAAGCATATCACCGCAGGGTAAAACGCTTTCGGCATTGAGTTCGCCAAGAAGTAATCCATCCTTATTCGTAAAAAATACTTTGTTATTTCTCTGCAGAAATCGCATCCCGTTCCAATGACATGCAAAGCGATAGAGCAAACTATCATTAATCTTAGTGCAACGGCTAAGAATGCTGTCGCCCACAACCACTTGTTTCTCCTTGTTATAGTAAACCACGCTGGTGTTGTCTGTTCCCCTCACATTTTCAATCAGCGAATCATTGACTCCGGTGAAGAACATAGGAGCGTTTACTAAGTAATCAATCTCTCCGCATGAATCACTCACAACTTTTGTTTCGCTGACGATTTTTCCTTCGGGAATTGAAATCTTAATCCATGTACTGCCTGCAAACAATACAAGCTCATCCTTTCGTTGCACGATTAATTCCAGAGTTTTTTTTTCATAAAGTGAAAGCAAATACTTCCGTTCACCGGAATATTTATTCCAGCACAAAATATATGGCCTGCCGCGTTCGGTTTTTCTGTTATTTTTATAGGCATAACCTGTATTGACTAAGAGCAATAAGGAATCATTCAGGAACAGATGAGATTTGCTTGAGTTATAATCCGTCAGCGTATCTGCCCATAATTTTTTTCCTCCGCTGTCGCGGCAAACGATTTGTTCCATTCCTGAAAAATAAATTCTTCCGCTGTCTTCAAGCAAATCAGAACAGACATTGTGCAAAACACTGTGGCTGGTTGAAACAAAACCAAATCCCGTAAAGAGAGCCAATGCTAATCCTGCTGCAGTTGCGGCAACTGCCACGCTGTAATCGGCTTCCCCGGTTTTCATTTTATAATCCCATCCTTTTCCGTTGTGAAGATTGATGCCATGCAATCCGGATGAGGCAATAATTAAAATGGAATCGTGCATGATAGTGTAACCATTCCAGCCAAAATCATAACCGATTGTGCGCTCCCATTTTCTTTTTCCTGTTTCAAGGTCGTAAGCACGAACCATATTGTTTAATCCTATGTTTAACTTAGGAATAATATGCCAGAACAGGAAGTCATCGCGCCACATGACCTTGCCATCGCTCCAGTTAAGACGGGCAGTTATTCTTTCCGCGTTGTTGGAAAGAAGAATAATGTCACTTTCAGAAACTAAATGGAAATCATAGACAGGAAGCGACCACGAAACTTTCAGCGAATCTAATTTTATCATTGCGGCATAACCTTCATCCCTGAACTTTTTTTTTCCTTTCTTGTTGATGAGGCAAAACATTTCACGTTTAGCTGTGTCTATCCGGAAATCATAAACATGGAACGGAAAATGGATTGTGTTTGCTGAAATAATTTTATTGCCCGCGTACCACATTCCTACGGAATCTGTGCCGGCAATTATTTTCATTGGCTTGAACTGTGCAGAAACAAAACACGGATGCAGAAGCAGCACCGCAACAAAGCAGGTAAACAAAAAATGCTTTTGAAGTTTCATAAAATCAGAAGTGTCCCCAAAACTAACGCTTATTTTTTCTTTCCGGTTTTTAATGCCCGGTGGATTTACTTGTGAAAATAATATTCAAAACCTATTTTAATTATTCCGCTGGCTCTATCACTTTCATCTTCCCCTACAAAGTAATTTGTTTCCTTGCTGTATTTTGAATGGACAATAACCCACCCGATGCCAATACCATGAGTTATGTATAAATGATGCAGGATTTTAATTTTAAAACCATAGCCGATATAGTTTTCGAAAGTGGTAAGAACATTTTCTTTCAGGTCATTCGTATTGCTATTAAAGAAATACACATTGGAAACAATGCTTTGCAGAAGAAAATCATAATTAAAATAAAAATCAAGTACCTTCTGACGCGTGCCCGGATAGAAAGCGTAATTGATTCTTATGCCTGTGAGTTTATATCTGCTTAAATTGTCGTTGGAAAGGAGCAGCGGGGCAAGCATAAAATGGTTTTTATTATTTTCAAGACAGTAACCGGGCGCAATATTAAGTCCGTAATTATTGCCCGAGATGGAAAAGTCAACTGCAACGCTTTTTCTCCATTTGTTCAATGAATCATTTTGTGCAATACCTATAAATGATTGCAAACAAAACAGGAGGCAGAAAAGTTTCCGCATGTCTTTTCTTCAAAAATATTTCTCCCCAAAACTAAAACTTATTTTTTCTTCTTCGGTTTTATGTTCCCTTTTGTTTTCATCAACACGCCTTTCCTGAAGAAAAGCACTTTGTATTGAAGCGCAAACCTCACCAGCCCGCCTTCTTCGCAATAGCCCGTTTTGTTATGCAGCTTATAGATATATCCTCTTGTGGTCCGGTAGCTTCTGCCGATTTTCGATGATGCCTGTTTCGGGTTTAATCCATCGGCAAGCCAATAAAGTATATCTAAATCGAGGGCAATAAGAAACACATCTTTTTTGCTGAAGATGCTCGCGTTGCGCACAACATGCACAGGACGATATGCCATGAATTCTTATTGGTCATGTAATTATCCTGCCATGCTTAAAAAAAATTTGCAAAATTATTTTTCTGTTCTGACATGGAAAAGGTCAGAGTTGACCTTTTTTCCGGCTGCCGCTTATGGTTTCTTTACACCATCAAACGGAAAAATGAAAATTTTATTATCAACAAAAAATAATACGGCAGTAACAGTCATGAATACCTGCCTGCCATTGCCTGATGCCATGCGCATTGGCAGACGGGCATACGAAACGGAAGCGGTTACATACATAATGAAGAAAAAGATATACGTAACAGGCATAAGTACGTACGTAACCAAAGCAAATACGTACGTAATGGACACAAATACATACGTAACGGAAGCCGTTACATACATAATGAAGATAAAGACATACGTAACGGACATCAGTACGTACGTAATGCAGGCAAAGACGTACGTAACGGACACAAAGACATACGTAACGGAAGCTGTCCCCGCACTAAGCGGGGCAGGTACATACGGAACAGAACCAAAAACCATTTGCTCAATTCATAATTCATAACTCATAACTCATAATTCAACAAACCCATGTCAAAAGCAAAAGTTAAAATCACGTTCATCAAGATTCCCATCCCGGAAAAAATCGAGTATGCCCGCGACCGCGTTACGGACATGACGGGGAACCCCAACTTCGTCATGCCCGACCCCGCGCTGCCCGTGGTGGGAGCTGCGGCAACCGACCTTGAAACAAAATATAACAAGGCGCAGGGCGGAGGACCGGCTGACACCATTGCGCAGAACGCTGCCGAAGAGGTGCTCGATGATTTGATGCGCGATGAAGCCGATTATGTTGACGACATTGCCGATGGCAGCGAAGTCATCATCAGCAGCGCGGGTTTCACACCCACGCAAACCGAGCAGACACCGGTGCAGAAACCGCTGAAGCCGGAAAACCTCAAGAACAAACACCTCGACCAGCCGGGAAGCATCTCCAGCGTGTGCGACAAAGTGGAAAACGCAAAGGCATACGCAACAGTTATTGCAACTTCGCAGGACGGGCAGGTGACGGTGGCGGGCGAAGATGTCATTATCACCAGCGGCACGGGCGTAGTCATCGTCAACATTTCCACCAACCGCAAAACCACGCACACCGGCTTGACAAGCGGAACAAAATACTGGGTGCGCAAGTTCGCCATCAACGCTGCCGGACGCGGACCGGACTCGGATGTGATTCCGATTGTGGCTCCGTAGGAAATAGTTATTAGTTATTAGTTATTAGTTATTGGTAGTTCTGCGGTTATTATTTCCGGATAACTGATAACCGATAACGAGTAAGAGATAACTTTCCCTATCTTAGCGGTAAATAATTTTAACACATGAAATTATTTACCGCTTTTATATTTTTTCTTTTTGCTTTCGTCTGTGATGGGCAGGTTATGTTTCAGAAAACGTATGGGAGAGACTCTGCGGATTATGCTACATCGCTAATCAAAACCTATGATGAAGGTTATCTTCTTGCAGGTGTTTCTACCGATTACGACCGGAGTAATGTTTATATTCTTCTCGTAAAAACCAATGGTAACGGAGATACTCTCTGGACAAAAATTTATGGCGATACGCTTTCAGATAATGGTGTACGTTCCGTTGAACAAGTTAATGACGGAGGGTTTATTCTTTCCGGCTTATGGATAAATTTTATTTCAGGCAATGGAGGTAATCATTTGATAAAGATTGATGCTAATGGTAATGTGCAATGGAGTAAAACTTATAGCGGGGCAACGGCTTGTGAACTATTCCATTTTCAGCAAACCAATGACGGAGGTTATATCAGCCCGGGATATGTTGCTTATAATTTTCATGCCTGTATTTTTATAATCCGAACCAATAACCTCGGAGATACTCTATGGACGAGAGCTTTTGCCGATTCTGCAGGTAATAATTTATACGGGGGCACTCTTTTACCTAATGCAGACGGAAGCTTTGTTGTAACCGGCAACGGTATCAGCAACAGAAATGTTCTTGCAAAGATTGATAGCAGCGGAAATGTATTATGGACCAAACAATATTCCGGCATACATGGCATTGGCGTTAAGCATAGCAATGACGGAGGATATTTAATAAGCGGAGGAGTCATACGTCCCGGATTCACTGATAATGATATTGCGCTGATAAAAACAGATTCTTCGGGAAATGTGCAATGGGCAAGAGCTTATGGAACACTTGACGATGAATTGGGAGGTGGCATGCAAACCAGCGATGGCGGATTTATCCTTTCAGGCTACTACACTTATAGCGGAGATACCTCTAATATATTCCTGGCAAGAGCTGATAATAATGGAAACCTGCTGTGGGAAAAAGCTTACGGTGATACCGGTCTTGACAGATTAGCTTCTGTTTTTCAAACCAGCGACAACGGATATATTCTCTATGGCCCGACAAGTTCTTTTGGTAACGGTGCAATGGATTTATATTTAATAAAAACAGATTCGTCAGGAATGAGCGGTTGCCACGAATGGCCCCTTTTCTTTGCAATGAACAATATTAATGTGACGGTAAGCTCAGGAGGAATTACAGCTATAAATCCGGTAACTAATGTCGGCACTGGTTCTCTTTCCGCTTCGATACCGGTAGTGCAACAAACAACACTTTGCTATACAGTGGGAATTGAGGAAATGAATGCGAAAGAAAACAGCGTTACTCTTTTCCCTAACCCAGCCACACATGAAATCAAAGTTCAAAGTTCAAAGTTCAAA
>DATDOJ010000054.1:0-2789 GCA_035293345.1 Bacteroidia bacterium | reverse complement strand
GGATAAACCGAAACGGGAAATGCTGCGCACTTCAACCAGGTCGGGAAGCGAAGCCAAGCTGCGTTCTATGGGCGCAGTAACAAATTGTTCAACTTCCTGCGCTGCCAGCGAAGGCGAAAGCGTGAACACCTGCACCTGGTTGTTAGTGATGTCGGGCACAGCATCAATGGGAAGTTTTGTTGCCGAATAAATTCCATATAAGATGAGCGCAATGGTGAAAATGCCCACTGTAAATTTATTCTGTATAGAGTACTGAATGATTCTATTTATCATCTTCTTTAAATGAAATTAGAAATTGGGAATAGGAAATTCGGAGTGCTTGCGTAAAGCAAAGCAGGGAGAAACCTGGAAAATGAAAATCAGAAGTTCAGGCATTATTCCGAACTGCGAGTTTCAAATTTCATCCCACTTCGAGCGGGACTATTTTCAGGAAACTTTAGGCGGCTGCCAGACGGCAGAAGAGAAAGATGAAATAAAAGGATGTTCGAAAGTGGAAAATGTCTGGATAACAGGAGGAGAAATAAACGCAATAGAAGAAAAATGCATCACCGTAATTTGAGTAAAACTGCAAGAGCATGAACAAAAAGGAGGACAAAGGTCGTTGTGTTCCTGAGCCGTTTGAACTGCAGATTCAGTTTTATGTGAATCGTTGTCACAGTAATCGGCACAGGGTATCAATATCACCGCTACCATAGCCAATGCTAAAAATGTTGCAATTACTTGTTTGAGCATTTTCACTGGGGCAAATATAAGAAAAAGTTTTCCCTTTGGGTGAATTTACCATGTAAGTGATTCGACACGCCCATAGATAAAAAATATTAAATCCCTGTATTTTTACGAATAGATTGCCTTTCCTTAAATGGTTTGCAAACAAAACCCTCTCCGGTTTTCACTTCCCGAAACACAAAGAAGAGCGGAGAGGGTTGATTGTGAGAGCTGCAAAAGTTTGTTTCCATACTTCTACTTCGCACGGAGGTGAAGTGATTCATCTTTGATTTCTAATGTTATTTTTAAAAAATAATTGATTCCTTGCTGTTTAAATTCTTTTGGGAAGGAAGGTTAATGCCTCTATAATTCCATTATTCCAAAACCAAAGATAAGTTTGGAATTTGATAATTGACAACGAGTTCAGGGGTGCATTATTTGAGATTCTCCAATTCTTCTTTTGCTTTGCTGTTGTAGAAACCGCCTTCGGCTGAAATTTGTTCAAGAAGTTTTTTCGCCTCTCCCGTTTGATTCATTGCCAGGTAGCACAGCGCAAGTTTGAACTTCGCCTCTTGTTTGAATATAGCGTCCTGGTTGACAAGCACCTTTTTGAAAAGTTCAGATGCCGTTGAAAAATTTTGTGTCTCCATTTCGCTCAGTCCTTTGTAGAATGTTGCGTTAATGTCATTCGGAAAACGCTCCAGTATAATATCGAAAGTTTGAATTGCATATTGATACTTCTTGTTCTTGTAATACCCCATTCCGTCTTTCAATGTCTTCGAGTAAACAAACGGCAATTCCTTTGTAGGTTGTTGAATCTCCTCCTGGTTTTTCGTCTCGTAGGGCGCTGGAGTTCCTGTATTAACGGAATCGGATTTTTCAACGGATGTCATAGCCGGAGTTTGCGCAACTTTTAAATCATGGTAGTAAAACTCCTTTGACGATTTCTGGTTTTTATTCCCACGCGAGGATTTTTTTCTTGCTGATGGGGAGTTCTCCCCTTGTTCCATAGTTGCAGCCGCAGGGGTAGCGTTGGCATCATAAGCTGATGATTTTGTTTCCGGCTGCGAGGGCACTGTTTGAACGAATCCAACATCTGTAGCAACAATTTCTTCTGCCTTGATATCTGCGTCTGGTTGTTCTGCGGTTGAAACATCAGCCCTATTCACCATGGCAAATCCTTCTGAAAATATTTTTTGTTCCGCTGGTAATTTGGTTATAGCTTTTGCTGAAGTCAAATCTTCTGTTTTCTTTTTACTCAAATCAATTTCATCCGTTGGCTGAGAGTTGTTGAATGAAGAACTTTCTACTTTATTTTTTTCTTCCGGCTTTGTGAACAATGCAATTTCTTTATTCTGATTTTTATTTGTTGAGCTGATTACGTAAGTAAATACAAGGAGCACTGCTACAGCAGCGGCAGCCGCAAGAACTCTGAAATCATATAAGCGGATTACTTTCTTCTGAGTTGAAATATTGCGGACGCTGCTTCGGAGCTCTGCAACTACCGAATCAGATTCCATATTCATCATTCCTGACAGTGCATCGCTGCACAAGTCGCAGTCGGTGAGGTGGAGTTCCACTTCATGCTTCTCCGCAGTGCTCAGCGTTCCCATCCTGTACTTCCACAACACATCGTGAGAGATGCAGCCGGTTTCGGAAAATATTTTAATAGTGCTTTTCATTTTCTGTCGCATGTTTTGACAAGTAGATTTTTAAATTACGTTTTCCGTTCTGTATGTAGCTCTTTACTTTTTTCATATCGTAGCCTGTGAGCGATGAAACTTCTTCATAGCATTTTTCTTTCAGGTAGAAAAGTTCGATGCAGATTCGCTGTTCGGTATTCAGATTCTCCAGTGCTCTGGGAAGAATTTCAAGCAGGTGTTCTGCATTTTGTTCTCCGAGAAAATCGGAAATATTTTCTTCCATTACTCCTTCTTCTGTAACGAGCAGCGTGTCGTCATAACTCTTCATTGCATCCTTGCTGCGCAACTGCATGAGACAATAATTTTTTGAAACCGTGTGAAGCCAGAAGGAGAACTTCTCCACTTTATGTTTCTGCAGGTCGAATCTTATTTTCTCAAATA
>DATDOJ010000053.1:0-6243 GCA_035293345.1 Bacteroidia bacterium | reverse complement strand
CAGCGCGCGTGTGTCAATGTAGGGCGACTCGGTATCCGTTGCCAGATAGTTCCACTCGGCAACGCCTTTGAGGCTGGTGTAAATGTGAACGCCATCGGTTTGGTCTTTCCCGAATTCGAGCTTGGGACCTTCGGGCATGATTTTGCCTTTGAATTCGGGAACAAAAGTGTCGGGAACAAAATCGTCCTCATCACCGATGATGCCGAGGTCTTCGCAAATGTTGACGGTATAAACATCGGTCTTGCCTTTGATGCGCTTCACCAATCCGGCAATCACCGTGAAGATGCCCGCCTGCACCGTTGCCGGGGCAACAGGAATGGTGAGAGTTGGCGGAGCGCCAAGCGGGCTGCCGATGGAAGCGCGGGAGAGCGTCTTTTTGTAGTCGGTTAAATCCTGCTTGAAGGTCTTCACTAATTCCTGCAAGCCGATGATGTAGGCATACATCAGCGCAAAGGCGGCAACCATGGCAACTTCCAAAGGCGTTATGCCAAAGGTGGCGGCATGCACTGCGAGCTTCGCTGCAAAGGTGTTGAGCCATGTTACGCGGTCGCCTTCGCGTCTCGGTAAATAGGGTTTCTTTTTCATAATGATTTATTTTTAGAGGTTAATAAATAGAGGTTAGAAACTAAAAGTGTTAATTTTTGATTTATAAGCAGTTTTCTGTTCCGCGTCACCGTTGACGCGGAGCGCGTTACCGTTGACGCGAAGCGCGTTACCTGTGACGCGGGGCGCGTTACCCGTGACGCGGAGTGCGCTACCGTTGACGCGGGACGTGTTACCTGTGACGCGGAGCGCGTCAACGCTGACGGGCGGCAGAGAAAATATTTTTTGAAACGAAGACATCATAACTCAGGAAAAAAGAATTTGTGGTTATAGAATATGAGAAGTAATTGATTACACAACTGCGTGTTAAATACGGAGAGGCGAATTAAGCACAGGAGCAGGCAGGCGTCAAGGGTAAATCTGCTGCGGGTTTCAAAGTATTTTTCCCATGCATTTAAGGGTAATTTTACCCAACGCTTTCATGCGCTGGCGGAAATATAGCCGCGTTTAAAATATTTTTTGCACTTTTACGTTCCATAAAAATTATCCGAATGCATCTTGCTGTATATGGTGACTCATTCTTTCTCGTTCAAAGTGTAAAGAGGGCAATTGTTTTCCTTCAGTTAAGGGATGTGAATGTCCGTTACAAAGTTCATGAACCTGACGCACTGCTCGAATCGCTTCGCCTTAAAAATATTCCGGATGTACTTATCATCCTCTATCCTTTTTTCACTTTGGCATCGGCACAGGTTATTGAACAGGCAATAGCCATCTGCCCTCAGCTTAAAATACTTATTCTTTCCTCAGTGTCTGACGAAGAAGCTCATTTCAATCTTGTACGGCAGGGAGCGTGTGGAATTGTTCCCGCTTCGGCAAACATGTATCATGTTGTTGACTGCTGCCGACATCTTACAGAGAATGAATACCTTTCCAATGAGTGCCTCACTGCGTCCATGTTTCATGCCCTGAGAAAAGACGACTTCAGGAAAGATGATTTCCCTGTGCGAATGAACGAACGGAAAATAAAAATCCTGAATTGCCTGTGGAACGAAATGACTCACAAACAATCTGCAACATTCCTTAAGCTGAAATTGAAAATAGTGGATAATGACATACAGGAATTGCATGATGACATAGGCGCTAAAAATGTAACGGGAATTTTAAAATATGCATTGAAGCATCATCTGTTGAACCCTGTATATGAACTTGCAGGATAATTTAATACGGGTGCATCAGCAAATGAATGAGGCGGCTTGAAATTTTTATGGAAACATCATCCGCGCAACTCCTCCCCGCTATCCCGCTCATCCAACTGCTGAGCACGGTTTTCTTCGCCATACTCTTTCTGCAGTCCGGTCTCGACAAGGTCTTCGATTGGAAAGGCAACAGGGAATATCACACCGCGCAGTTTGCCGGCACTCCGCTTGAAAAACCCTCCATATTTTTTCTGTTCGTTCTCGCTGTGCTCGAAGTCGCCTGCGGATTCACCTGCCTGGCGGGAGCAGCGGCACTGATTTTCCGGCAGGATAAAACTATTGCCTTCTATGGCGTGCTGCTCGCATCCGTAATTTTCTGCTGTCTCTTTGCCGGGCAGCGCATTGCGAAGGATTACGCAGGAGCAGTGTCCATCGTGAGTTATTTTATTCTCTCGCTGCTGGCGTTGTTCTCTTTTGAGTTTTGATAAACGTTCTCTGCGGCTCTCCGCGCTCCTATTCTCTGTGTTTCTCTGCGTTAAAAAAAATTAACGCTGAGAACGCTGAGTTCTGCGCTGAGAAAGACAGAGAGCAGTGCCGGTTAATTCTTCAATGAATTTTACGATGCTGATGATTACTTTTTATTTCTCTTCTCTATCTTCGTCAGCGAGTTTATGAAAAGAGTATTTTTTTTCTTCCTGTTATTTCCAGCCGTGTCATTCGCGTACGCGCAGGTCATGGCACACACAGCATCTCCCGAAAAGCCGCCAAAGAAAATAATCACCGGAGCGGAGCAGACAGAAATTTATTTACCGCTGCTTAAAGGCAAAGGCGTTGCCGTGGTCGCCAACCAGACATCGCTCATCGGCACAACGTATTTGGTGGACAGTTTGCTTTCGCTTGGAGTTAAAGTAAATATTGTCTTCGCCCCCGAGCACGGCTTTCGCGGAGAAGCGGAAGCAGGCGAAACCGTCTCAACCGGCACCGATGCTAAAACAGGAGTGCGCATCATCTCGCTTTACGGTGAGAAGAAAAAGCCATCAGCCGCAGACCTTAAAGCAATTGAAATTGTGCTCTTCGATATACAAGACGTTGGCGTGCGGTTCTATACCTACATCAGCACGCTGCAATATGTGATGGAAGCATGCGCTGAACAAAACAAAACACTCATCATCCCCGACCGCCCCAACCCGAACGGATTTTTTGTTGACGGTCCGGTGCTGGAAGAAAAATTCAAATCCTTTGTCGGCATGCAGCCCGTTCCGCTGGTACACGGGCTGACGGTTGCCGAATATGCCAACATGCTTAACGGTGAGGGCTGGCTGGCGGGAGGAATAAAATGCAGTACGGTTTTCATTAAGTTAAAAAATTATTCTCACGAAGATTATTACGCGCTGCCCGTTCCGCCTTCGCCCAACCTGCCGAACATGTCATCGGTTTATCTTTATCCTTCGCTCGGATTGTTCGAAGGAACAGCGGTGAGCATCGGGCGCGGAACAGAATTTCCGTTCCAGGTTATCGGCTATCCCGAATTCGAGGGCGGCTCTTATACATTTACTCCTAAAAGTATTCCCGGAAAATCGCTACACCCGCCCCATGAAGGAAAGCAATGCCGCGGCTACATGCTAAAGGATTTCGGAGACATGTTCATCCGCAACTCGAAGAGCGTTTATCTTTTCTGGCTTAAAGCGATGTATGACAAATATCCCGACCAACAAAAATTCTTCACTCCCTTCTTCGACAAGCTGGCAGGAACTTCAAAGCTGCGGGAACAAATAATCAATGGTGTGAGTGAAGAGGAAATCCGCAAGTCGTGGCAGCCCGGGCTTGACAATTATAAAAAAGTAAGGAAGAAATATCTGCTGTATCCGGATTTCGAATAAAGAAAAACATTCTGCCGCAGATTCGCAGATTGAAATAAATATTTTTTTCTAATTCTTCCAATTCGTGGCAATAGAATAAAACAAATGGCACTCGCGACAAACGTGTTGATGATTCGCCCAGAGCATTTCGATGTCAATCCGGAAGTCGTGGCTGATAATTTTTTTCTGAAAAATATTTCTGCAGATAAAAATGTCATCAGGGAAAAAGTTGCGGCAGAGCTTAACGGCTTAAAGTCAAAACTTGTAAAGGCAGGTATTGGTGTTGTTGTCTTTAATCCGCAGTACTCCTACCCTGCTCCCGATGCCGTGTTCCCGAACAACTGGTTTTCCACGCATGCAGACGGAACGCTTGTTCTCTACCCGATGCTCTCACCGCTCAGAAGAAACGAACGGCATCCCGAAGTGATTGCTTTTCTGAAACAGCGCAGCAGCAATGTGATTGACCTGACGGAAAATGAAAATCACAACCGTTTTCTCGAAGGCACAGGAAGCATGGTGATTGAGCACAGGAATAAAATTGCATTCGCTTCCGAATCATCGCGCACCCACGCTCAGCTTTTTAATGAATGGTGTCAACAGTTGAATCACGAGCCGGTATTGTTTCATGCTACCGATGAAAACGGGAAAGCAATTTATCACACCAATGTAATTCTGACCATTGCAGAAAACTTCGCCATCGTTTGTTCAGAAAGCATCCGCGATGAAGACGAAAGAAGTATGGTTAAGAAAAAACTTACAGGCAGCGGATTGGCTTTACTGGAAATTACATTTCAACAGGCAGAAAGTTTTTCAGGCAATGCCCTGGCTCTTCAAAACAAAAACGGAAAACAGGTGCTCGTAATTTCAGAACGTGGCTGGAATGCATTTGACGGGCGGGAAAAAGAATTTTTAAAAAATCACTGCGCTGAAATAATCACTGCCCCGCTTGATACTATCGAAGAATGTGGAGGCGGCAGCGCTCGCTGCATGCTGGCGGAATTATTCTGAACCAATTATTTTACAACAATTTCCTTTTTCAGAACACCCTCTTTATAAATTTTTCTTTTAATCAGTTTTCCTGTTTTATCATATTCCTTCCATTCGCCTTCTTCGTTATTGTTAACGTAGTTGCCTTCAATCAGCAATACCCCTTCATCGCTGTACGTCCTTGCCGGACCTGACAAAATTCCGTTCACATACAAGTATTCAATGGAAACCTTTCCGTTCTGGTAATACCATTTCGCAGGTCCATCCTTCACTCCGTTTTTCCAAAAACTTTCTTCCTGCAGTTTGGTGTCATCGTAAAAGTTTTTTCGCTCTCCTTCGAGTTTGCCTTTCCGGTAATGTTCGGTGACTCTTGCGCGTCCGTAACTGTTCATTTCCGTCCGGTCGCCATCAAGAAGATTATTTCTGTAGGTCTCATCAAGAACTACCATGCCGTTGCTGCCCAGTTCAATATTCGCACCGTCCCTTAATCCGTTTTTATACTCTGTTATTTTAGAAAGCATTGCCATGTCGTTATACTCGCGCCACGCACCATGCCTGACTCCGATGAGCATGAAACCGGTCGCCATAATCCGGCCGTTAACGGAACGAATCACCCAGTACTCACGTCCGGGCATGGTTTCATCCTTGGTTATCAAAGTGTCTTTTGCGGGAACATGCTGCGCCAGCGAGATGCCTGACGCCAGAATCATAAGGGCTATAAGTATTTTTTTCATGCGTCTGTTTTTCGTTGTAAAAATAAATCATTAATGAATAAAAAATAAGCGCAAAATAAACGATAAATAGTTTGATGTTTAAGCTGAACCGAATCATTTATATTTGCCTGTCCCGCTTTGACAGGATTCCATTTCACTTCGACAGAAACCAAAATGCTTACTCGCCTTCACATTCAGAATTACGCACTCATTGACGAAGCGGATATTACATTTGATTCGCGGCTCAGCATTATCACAGGAGAAACCGGTGCTGGCAAAACTATTTTGCTTGGTGCGCTGTCGCTCATTCTCGGTCAGCGAGCCGATGCTCAGGCGCTGCTCGATAAATCAAGAAAGTGTATTGTCGAAGGCGAATTCAGAATTGCCGGAAAGCGATTGAAAGATTTTTTCTCTGCCAACGATATTGACTTCCAGCCATTGACCATCATCCGCAGGGAAATTAACAGCGAGGGCAAGTCGCGTGCTTTCATTAACGACACCCCAGTGAACCTTAGTGTGTTACGTGAACTAACCTCGATGTTGGTTGATATTCACTCTCAGCATGAAACACTCCAGGTTCTCCAGCCGGAATTTCAGCTTTCATTAGTTGACACGTTTGCCGGCAATGAAAAGCTGCTGGAAAAATATCAGTCGTGTTTTTCAGTTCACAAAAAAATATCTTCTGACTTGTATGAACTTGAAGAATCAGAAAAAAAATCTGCCGCAGACCTTGACTATTTCCGATTCCAGCTCAATGAACTCGATTCCGCAAATCTGAAAGCAGGAGAAACGGAACAGCTGGAAATTGAACTGAAAACCCTGCAGCATGCTGAAGAAATCCGTTCTGCACTTGGCGCTGCAATCCATATACTGTCGGGTGAACAGGTCGGAGTGACTTCTCAACTGAACAATTTGCTGGCACAGTTAAATTCTGTTTCAAAATAC
>DATDOJ010000052.1:0-7166 GCA_035293345.1 Bacteroidia bacterium | reverse complement strand
GGTAAACCCGAGCGATAGAAGTTTTTCTTCTTCCTATTTTGTGAATTGTATCCATTATGATTTTATAAAATTAATTCGGTTTCACCGCAACCGGCTTCTGTGCCGCATGCGGATGCTCGGTGCCTGTGTACACGTGCAGATTGTTGAACAAAGCTTTGCCTAAACGGTTTTTCGGAAGCATGCCTTTCACAGCATACTCGACCAAACGCTCGGGATGTTTTTGAAGAATCTCTTTCGGAGTTTCAAAACGCTGACCGCCCGGGTAGCCCGTGTAGGAAATATATTCCTTCTCTGTGAGTTTCTTGCCGGTGAGTTTCACCTTTTCGGCATTGATGACAACAACATAATCCCCCGTATCCACATGAGGAGTGAAATTAGTTTTATGCTTGCCGCGAATCAACGAAGCGATGAAGGAAGAGATTCTTCCCAGCGGCTGGTCTGCCACATCCACAAGAACCCAGTTCTTCTGAACTGTGGCATCGTTTGCGGAAACCGTTTTATAACTGACTTTTGCCATAATTGTATTTCTATTTGGTATTTTTAAGGGGACGCAAAAATAGGATTAATTTCTTATCCGCAAAATGCGAGGGAAATAATTCCCGAATGAAATAAATGAGAGGGAGAGTTTATGAAACGGCTGTTCGCAAAAATCACTTCGCCATCAGCCCAATTAGGTATCTCAATTCGCTTTCTGAAATGGTTGATTGTTCCGACTTATCATAGATATCCATCAGATAAACCGTGCTTTTTACGACACGTACATAAGTAATCATTCTTGCGCCACCGCTTTTCCCTCTGCCTTTGCTGGCAATTGAAATCCTGATTTTATAACAGTTGTGCCCGATTGGAGTGCCTAAGTCCGGCTGCAACGCAAGCTGTTCAAAAACAGGCGTTAGGTCGCTCCTTAGTGATTTGTATTTTTTTGCGAGACGTTTGAGTTTCCTTTCAAAGGGCTCGGTAGCAATAACACTATAGCTCACCAAGTAAATCTTTGGCTGATTTTAATTTTTTCCTCCCCTGCTCGTGCAGTTCCGCATCGCGAAATGCTTCGGCAAGGTCGCTCACCGCTCTGCTTTTCTTTTCATCTTTGATTTCCTTAACGATGCTGATATAATCCAAACTCTTTATCAACTCCATGAAAAAAGGAATCCGAGTTTCTTTTATGTCGAGTATAACTTTCATTGCTTATTGTTTTTCATTCACAAAGATAGTTTAAAACGCTGACTTGTCAAGAGACGCTTTTCATTTCACTATCTCATCAATCGTCCGATACGTCACCGCATGATAATTCTCCCGCGCCTTTTTGTAAATCTCTTTCGCACGAATCATTCCTTCAGGCATTGATGCCATTGCCGAGTAAAGCGGCTTCACCAGTTTTCTTCTGCCGATGTTGATGAGATAATTTTCGATTGCAGCATTTGCCTGAGAATAATTGTTCTTTATGCAATGCGTAAACCATTCGCAAAGAATTTCTGAGTTCCCTGATTTCGTAAACCCAAAAGCATCGTCCAGTTCTTTCATGCGCTCCAAAGAAATTTTCTCCGGCAAGCCGCCAAGGAAGCGAAGCCATTCCTGTGTGGAGAACTTTTTAGTTGCAAGCGATGGTGTCTTTATTCCGTCATTCCATTTCTTCAACTCTTCATCCACTTTTTCAAACCGTTCCGATTTAACCACAGGAAAATTTGCCGGCAATCCCGGACCATAAATCCATGCTTCCATATTTACGTTCTTGAGCAACGTACTGTCATTGCCAAGCAAATCACTCTTGATAATTTCAACCAGCGTTTCCGTGTTCATGGATTTGAAAGCATGAGCATCAAAATATTTTCTCATCCAGTCGTCTAACTTTTTCCGCCCCACAGTTTGTTCCAGCAGGCAGAGAAAGAAACATCCTTTCTGATAGGCAACATCCGTCACACCATCATCCGGGTCGCGACCGGTGAGATTTAATTTTAGGTGTGTGTCAGCGCTGGTGACGCCAAGGGATTTGATGGTTTCTTTCAATCCATCCAGCCCGAGCGATGCATTCATGTCGGCAAAGTCTTTTCCGTAAATCCTTTCCATGATGCGGTTTTCAAAATACACGGTGAAGCCCTCGTTAATCCAGAAGTCGTCCCACGTTGCGTTGGTGACGAGGTTGCCGCTCCATGAGTGCGCAAGCTCATGTGCAATCAAACTCGTGAGTGAGCGGTCGCCTGCAATCACGGTTGGCGTTGCAAACGTGAGGCGCGGATTTTCCATTCCGCCAAAAGGAAAACTCGGAGGCAGCACAATTAAATCATAGCGCCCCCAGCGATAGGGTCCGTAAAGTTCTTCGGCAGCGTTCACCATTTTTTCCATGTCTGCAAATTCATACACGGATTTGTCGAGCATTTCCGGCTCGGCATAAACACCCGTGCGGAATCCTATGGGCTTGAAAGAAATATTTCCCACAGACAATGCCAGCAGGTATGCAGGCACGGGCTGTTTCATTGCAAAATGATAGGCACCGTCTTCTGAAATCTCTGTCGGATTTTCTGCACTCATCACCGCCAACATTCTTTCGGGAACTTTCACCGTTGCAGAATAGCTGAAGCGAATTCCAGGACTGTCCTGAATGGGAACCCATGTGCGCGCAAGTATCGCCTGCGACTGGGTGAAAAGAAACGGAAGTTTTTTTCCTGCGGTTTGGGACGGCTCCAGCCATTGAAGCGCAGCCGCATCTGGGCGGGTGGAATAGTGGATGACAATTCCCTCATTATCCATTCCCATCTTTTTCATTGGGGCTGAAGGCAGCTCAATTGTCAATGATTGCCCGATATATTTGACAGTATCCCCCAAAGTGAATTTCAACTCCGTGCCCTCGGTGAGAGATACTTTATGGATATTCAAATCGCGGGTGTCGAGGATGATTTGCGTGGCGTTGTTTTTCACTTCGACATCGAAGGTGGCTGTGCCGGAAAGCATTTTCTTATCGAAGTCAACGGTGAGGTCGAGGTAGAGATGCTTTATTACGGCATCATCGGGACGGGAGAATGAATGGGGGTCTTGCATTGAGTTTGAAGTTTGAGGTTTGAAGTTTGAAGTTGTGCAGGAACAGAGCGCGGTGATTAGCACAACGGAAAAAAGTTTTCGATTCATAAACAAAAATAAAAACGGGAGGGTAAACTTATTTTAAAATGGGAATTATTTACTCCGGAATCTGCCGTATAAGAAATTTAAGTTCGGGCTCTGTCACCGTGGATTTTTCTGACTTGTCATAAATGGAAACAAGATAAACTATCGTTCGGCTCACTTTAACGAATGTGATAATTCTTGCTCCTCCGCTTTTTCCTTTGCCCTTGCTTGCCACTGCCATCCGGACTTTATAAAAACCACTGCCCAGCGGAGTGCCCTGTGCAGGATTTTGTTCGAGCGATGAAATCAATGCGGCAAGGTCGCTCCTGAGTGATTTATACTTTTTTAAAAGATGTTTTGCTTCGCGCTCGAAATTGGGAAGCACATCAACCCTAAAGCTCATCGAGGAACTCTTTGGCGGAGCGCGATTTTATTTTCCCCTGCGAGGCGAGTTTGGCTTCGCGGATTCCGCGTGCAATGCCAAGTAGCACTTCCTGCTTTTCGGCAGAAAGTTTTTTGTCGCTGGCAACGCGGACAAAACGAAAATTCTTCAGCAGCTCCATGATAAACTCAAACTTGTTTTCTTTTATTTCTATGGTGAGTGATTTCATGATGCAAAATTAAGAATTAAAACATCTACCGGACAACCAGCTTCCCTGTTTCCATGTTTTGTTTTGATACGATACGGTAAAAATAAATTCCGCCCGCACAGGCAGATATGTCAATCACGATTTTATCCGTTATATTTTCAGAAATAATTTTCTCTCCCATCACATTGAACAACACAAAGGAAGAAGTTTCATCCTGAGGCAGCGAGCACACCACGCTGACAGAATGGTTTGCCGGATTCGGATAAACACTGAAAATATTTTCACTCAATAGATTTTCCTGTGTGCCGGTGGGCGAAGAAATTTTTACAAGAAACAAATCGCGCAGCCCTGCGCTGTTTAAAAGATTGCTTCCGAAATCTGCCGACTGCTCATAGACACCCGTTACATAAATGCTGCCTGCATTGTCATTGATGATTCCGTAGCCGCGGTCGAAGCCGGCACCGCCTGCGCGCACCGCCCACTGAATTGTTCCTGCAGAATTATATTCCGCCACAAAAACATCCTTGTCACCGCTGCTGATGAGTGTGGTTGTTCCGAACGTAACGGTGTCTTCGAACGAGCCGGTGACTACGATATTTCCTGCTGCATCAGACGAGATGGCGTAGATGCGGTCGCCCAGCGTGTCACCTGCCTGCCGCGCCCACTGCACCACTCCTGCAGAATTATATTTCACAATGAAGGCATCGTCTCTCCCGTTGCTGAACATCACATTGCTGCCGAACGATGCGGTGTCATGAAAATATCCCGCCACATAACAGTTGCCTGCATTGTCCATTGCGGCTTCGTAGGCATCATCGTCTCCGTTTCCTCCGCCCGGTACCGCCCATTGAAAAACGCCTCCTGCATCGAGGCGCGCTGCGAAAACATCTTTGCTTCCGCTGACATTGATAAGATTGAAACTTCCGAACGTTGCATTGCTGTCTATGTGCCCTGCTATGCAGGAACTGCCCGAAACATCCACGGCAATGCCGCGGCTTTCGTCATCGGCTAATCCGCCTGCGCGGGTGAGCCACACAATGGTTCCCGTGTCGTCAATGCGGGCGGCATATAAATCCTTTCCACCGGCACTGGTCACACTCTGCGTTCCGAAGGTGAAGGTGTTTTCAAAATGTCCGGTTAAATAAATGTTGCCTCCTCCATCGGTGCCGATGCTGCTTGCCGCATCGAGCCCTGTGCCACCGGCACGCACTGCCCACTGCAGTGTTCCCGCGCTGTTGTAGCGGGCAAGAAAAATATCGCTTGCTCCCGCACTGATTAAGGTGGCGGTGCCTATCGTTAATGTATCTTCAAATTCGCCTGCGACATAAATATTATTACTCGCGTCAACGGCAAGCACGTGACCGCCAGAATTTCCGAAGCCGCTTCCCGTTTGTGCCCACACACTGAAACCGGCAACGGTATATTTTGCAGTGAACATATCACTTCCTCCGCCACTGGTGAGGTTGGCGCTGGCGATGAGTGCCGGGCCGGAAAATATTCCGGTGATATAAACATTGCCCGCATTATCGAGTGCGGGACAATAGGATTCGTCATCGGCTGCACCGCCACCGGTGTTTGCCCACAGGATGGTTTGCGCATGCAGCGTGCTGAAAACAGAAACTGAAATGAGCAGGAGGTAAATGGTTTTTTTCATGGGGGTTGTTTTTGGTTTCACAATATTTTTTCAAACAGATGAACCGGGCCGTCTATAAAGCCCGTGAAGAACAATGCCTGTTGACTGCAGAAAGACAGGGTGCCGCTAACACGGAAACAGGGAACCGATGTAATAATTCCCAGCCCTGAACCGGCAGCATCCTGTAAATGCCAATTTCCGTTTGCTGAGACAACTGAGTTTTCTGTTTCATAAAAAGTTCCGTCAGAATAAAAAGTCACCAGCACAGTTCTGTCGGGCAGGGAGGTTGTGTTTGTCCACGGATTATACACGCTTATCAATTTCCATGTGCCGATAAGTTTGGTTGCACTCGTCAGCGAATCATATGCCTGAAAGCTATTGCAGCTTTGTGCGGGTTGATGATTTATTATCTCTCCGTCTTTTCGGCATCCAACGAAAAATGTTGCTGATGCAATAAGCATTGCGAGAATTATTTTTTTCATGGGCTTTATTTTTTGGCTTCACAATAGTACTCAAAAAAAATTCCGCAGGAGGTTAACCCCCTGCGGAACAAAATGAAACATAGAATTTAATTCACGCTCATGATTTCATTGGGCGGCACATAGGCATGCACGTTGTTGCTGATGGCAGGCAGCGAACGCAGGTAGGCAAAGATGCTCTTGAGGTCTTCATCGGAAAGATTGCCGATGTCCTGCCACGGCATGGGAGGCATGATAGGTCTGCCGGCTTCGGCACCCATGAACTTTCCGGTGCGCAGTATCTTGATAAAAAGTTCTTCCGTCCATGTGCCGATGCCGGTGGCGGAATCGGGAGTCAGGTTAACGCCATAAGAAATTCCCCATGGACCTACCCATGCCGTTAAGTCGCTCGTGCACAGATACCACTTGCCGGGTGTTATCTCCGTGCTGTCAATGGCAGGAAATTTCATGTCGGCAGGGCTGCCGGAGAGCAGGCGTGTTTCATCGGGGATGGGTCCCTGAGGAGTCATAATTTTGGGAGAGTGGCAGTGGTTGCATCCTATTGCCGTGGAAAGATATCTTCCGCGCTCCACCATTTGTTCGTTGGTGAGGGCGGGTTTTTCTTCCTGCTGAGTGCAGCCGGGAAGCAGCGCTCCCGCACCGATTGCCATCATGCCGAAGGCAATCGATATTAGTTTGTAACTGTGTTTCATGTGTGGTTTGTTTTTTTGGTCGCACAATATTACTCAAAAACTTTTTCCTCAATCAACAATTCAACAACTCAATAACCCCTCCCTCCCGATGTTGATAACTTTCGCTTAAATGTGTAAAACTTTTTTTTCGACCAAACCGGAATTCCGAATTGTTATTTGCTATATCTTTACCCAAACAAAATTCAGATACATCTAAAAATATTTTACGATGGCAAACCCCAACGAAAACCGCATTGACATTGTCATTGCACCGCTCGACCTCACCAACATCGGCAACGGCTTCACGCAAATCAGCAACGGGCTCGACCCTTATACGCAGGCGCTTACCGAAGGAGAGCGCGATTCGCTCTTCGGCATTGCCGAGGAGAACGAAGTGTTTTCCGATGACGCTCTCGAACAGGGACAGCTTCTCATCGCGCAGTTTCCGCCCGCGCTGCAAACGGTGGTCAACAACATGGTGAACGACACTACGCTGCACGGTCAGCTCGATGTTATTGAAGACACGCAGATTGCTCCGCTCGTTCAGCGGGTGAAGGACACCAAGCGCTTAGTGGCGCACGAGCGCTATACGGCTGCGGTGGCTATTTATAAAATGATTGAAACCGGTGCCGCCATAGGGCTGCCGGGTTTCCAGGCGGCTTATGACATTCTCAAAGTGCGCTTTGCAGGGCAGGGA
>DATDOJ010000051.1:0-10730 GCA_035293345.1 Bacteroidia bacterium | reverse complement strand
AGGACGGATTCGTCCTCTGGCGAACAAAGAAATTCACAATAAAAATAACTATGTGTTAACCTATGTACCTATGTGTCTATGTGGTAAAATGGTTTTTAGAGATGCCCTTAATTTATTCCGCCAATGAACACGAAAGAAAATCTATCAGTTAAAGTCATCATTGCCGATGACCACAAGTTCTTCCGTGACGGACTGGAAATCGGATTGAAAAGAATTCCATCCGTTCGCAAAATCACTCATGCGGCAAACGGAAAAGAAGTGCTGCGCATTCTGAAAGAAGAAAGGCATGATATTGTTTTCATGGATATAGAAATGCCTTTGCTCAACGGGATGGACGCGACAAAAGAAATCACGAAGAAATATCCCAACGTGAAAGTGATTGCTCTCTCCATGCATCACGACCGCAGGCACATTCTCGATATGTTCTACTGCGGAGCCGTGGGATACAACATCAAGGATACGGACAGGTATGAAATTGAAAAAGCAATCATAGCAGTGATGGCAGGCAACCATTATTACTCTTCCGGTGCGTCCAATGAATTATTACAGAAGCTTATTCATAAGCAGCGGGGAACTGAGGCAGTAAAAAAGAAAGGGTTGTTCACGGAGCGGGAAGAAGTAATCCTCCGGTTGATAGGCAGGGAATTTACTACGAAAGAAATATCGGAGGAACTTTTCCTGACAGTAAAAGCGATTGAGTTTCACCGCTCGGAATTATTACGCAAGACGGATTCAAAAAATGTAACAGGGTTGGTGAAGTTTGCCATCAAGTATGGATACTGCGATGAGTTATGACAGAATTAATTTTCCGGAAGATGGTCTTCCATCAGCACAAAATAATAAAGTACTAATCCGGAATTATTTCCCCGAAGCCCCACCGCCTTCGCGGTTAAGCGAAGCCAGATACTCATCCCATTTTTTGTCTTTGTAAATGTTTTCTCCGAAGTAGGTGAGGATGGGCATTATCTGGTCTGTGGTGATGTAGCCGGGCACGGGAGAGAGCAGCGAAAAAGTTTCATCGAGGTAAAGCGTGGTGGGATACGACATTTTTCCCTGCATCAGCGAATGAGCGAGTTCATTGGAGCGCCATTCGGGGTGAAAGAAAAAATCATGGTCACGGAAACGGATGGTGTCCTTGGTTTCGGCATCGAACTTCACCGCGTAATATTTTTTGTTGAGGTAGTCAACCACCTTAGGGTCTTTAAAGGTTGAGGCATCCATTTTCTTGCACCAGCCGCACCAGTGGGTGTACATGTCCATGAAAATTTTTCGCGGCTCGGTTTTGTTTTTCTCTACCGCTTCTGCAAACGTAACCCATTGAATTCCGTCAGGCGAGTTGGCTTCCTTCAGTTTGTTCTGTGAAAAAGAAAATTGCGGAGCAATAAATAAGAACAGGATTGTAAAATATGTTGTGACTTGTTTCATGCCTGATGTTACGTTAAATGATTTGTATGGTTCTATATTAAATCAATTATCAATTATCAATTATCAATTGCCTGTGAAGCACTTTCATATTGAGATATTGAAATAATTCCTCCTTCTCATTCTTAATTTCAAACTCCCAGTTCACTGCCGCGCTTTTCTTTTCGGGGAATTCTTCTACATCAGTTATCGTAACTATGCAATGCACTTTTTGTTCCGGGTAAATGGGTTTAAAAAATTTCCATTCACTGATTCCCAATCCTGCCATCACCGTTTTACCGAACAAAGGTATCCAGCAGTTGATGTAAAAGAAGTGAAAGGCATGAGGACCGCTTGCCACAAACCCTTTGAAAATGCTTTTCTGAGCTGCTTCTTTATTAATATGGAATTCGAGCGGGTCGTACAGTTTGGCGAAAGAGATGATTTCTTCTTCGGAAAAACTGATGATGCCGAAATCATATTTTGTTCCCTGAATAAACATATTTCAAATTTCGAATTGACAAAATTGCGGATTGTGCCGCAAGCGATTTGCAATTCGCAATCAACAGTCCGCAATCCGCAATTCTTTTTCTAATGTACTCCGTGCATCCACTTCTTCAAAACAAAAGAAAGTAGGAAGAGCAGCGCAGCAGCGCCCAGTACAATCCCCACACCCCATGTCATATAGATATTGGCAAAACCGCTGAGAGCCGATTCGCGTGATGCATCTTCGCTTGGCGCTGCAATCAACTGTCCTAATATGCCTCCAATTTTATGCGCGAATGCAATGCTGAGAAACCAGCATCCCATCACAAAGCCCACTGTCTTGGCAGGCGAAAGTTTTGTAACAACAGAAAGCCCCACAGGGGATAAACTGAGTTCACCCGTTGTATGGAACAGGTACATGCAAATGAGAAACACAAGAGGAATCATTTCACCCGATTTCATTGCTCCATTGGTTCCGAGCACGATGATGTAGTAACCCAAAGCAATCTGAAGCAAGGCGAAGAAAAATTTAATGGGTGTTCGCGGCTCAATGCCTTTCTTCGACAGCCGTGTCCACAACCAGGTAAAGACCGGAGCAAGAAGAATGATGAAGAGCGGATTCACTGCTTGAAACTGTGAGGTCTCTATACCGTGTTTCTCCACATAGCGGTCTGTGAGAATATTGAGCGAACCGCCCGCCTGCTCAAACAAAACCCAGAAAAGCATATGGAAGAAAAACAAAACGATGAACACAAGAAGCCGTTGTCCTTCCTGCCGGTCGGCTGCAGTGAAAGAAGTAAAGAGGAGATAGCCGATGCAGCCAAGCCCTACAATAATCATTAAGTAATTGGTTATTCCTTCGGCATCAATGAGCATGCTGAAAACAGGAATTGCAATTACCGAACAAAGCAGTATCAGCCAATGGGGTGAGAGTCCCAGGAACAAAGGCTTGTGCAGGTATTCAAGGTTGGGTGGATTTCCTTTGTCTTCGAACTTACGCATGTTGCGGTAGAAAACTACAAGACCCAACAGCATTCCCACACCAGCAAGCAAAAAGCCAAGCGACCAATGCACCTCGCGGGCAAGATAGCCGCATGTTAACGGAGCAAGCAGCGCACCGATGTTGATTCCCATATAAAAAATGGTGAAGGCGCTGTCCTTACGCGTATCATTGCGGTCGTAGAATGTTCCAAGGAAACTGGAGATGTTCGGTTTAAAGAATCCATTGCCAATAGCAAGTAAGCCGAGCGCGAAGAAGAAAAGAGTTTCATTGTTACCCGCCCATGCGTTGTATGCAAGAAGAAACTGCGCGGAAGCCATCATAAGTCCGCCTGTAATTATTGCCCTGCGGAATCCATAAACTTTATCGGCAATCATGCCGCCAAGAATAGGAGCGGCATAAAGCAATGCATTGAAGGCGCCATAAATTCCATAAGCACGAGCGTCTGCTTCACCCTGAGCAATTTTATTGAAGAGTTCATTGGTCATGTAAAGAATCAGGAATGCACGCATCCCATAAAAACTGAAACGTTCCCACATCTCAGCAAAGAATAGCGTGAAGAGTGCGCGCGGATGTGTTTTGCGTTGAGAAAGTACAACAAGCGGAACCCACATTAGCACGAATACCCAGCCACCGATAAGAAGCATTAGTCCTAAATTCATAATGATATGTTTTAGTTGGTTAAGGCGGCTAATGTAGAAAATTAATAACTCATGTTAAGCAATTTTATGTCACGCAAAGTCGCAATGAACGCAAAGGAGCAAGTTCGCAGAGTTAAAAAAATCATTAATGATCCGTCAGATGACGGACCTTGCGGGCTTATCACTTTGCGAACCTTGCGTCTTTGCGAGACATTTTTACTTTTTGCTAACATCAGTCAATTATTCCAAATCTACATACGATTATTGCCAATCTACATTAAATTATTCTCGAACTACATTAAATTATTCTATAACTACATTAAATTATTATCTAACTACATTAAATTATTCTCTAACTGCATTAAATTATTCTCGAACTGCAGTAAATTATTATCGAACTGCAGTAAATTATTATCTAACTACAGTAAATTATTATCTAACTACAGTAATATATTATCTAACTACATTCAATTATTCCCAATCTGCTTATCATTATTCACAATCTACACGCTCTTTTTAGCAATCTACATTCAATTATTCCAAATCTACATCGAATTATCCCCAATCTGCTTATGATTATTGGCAATCTACACGCTCTTTTTAGTAATCTACATTCAATTATTCCCAATCTACATCGAATTATCCCCAATCTGCTTATGATTATTGGCAATCTACACGCTCTTTTTAGCAATCTCCGGTAACTTAACTCATGTTTACACAATTTTTTATATCACGCAAAGACGCAATGAACGCAAAGGAGCAAGTTCGCAGAGTTAAAAAAATCATTAATGATCCGTCAGCTGACGGACCTTGCGGGCTTATCACTTTGCGAACCTTGCGTCTTTGCGTGACATTTTTACTTTTGCGTAACATCAGTTAATAATTGAACAAAAGAACTTTGGTTTTTAGTTATTTTGTAAACGAAATAATTCAAATGGCTGAAGTATTATTGATAGAAGATTTCCTTGAGCGGTTAAACGCAGGCAATACTCTTTTGCTTGATGTGCGCAGCGAATCAGAATTTTATTATGGCAGAATCCCGGGGGCGGTTAATTTGCCATTGCTTAATGATGAAGAGCGGAAAGAAGTCGGCATCACCTACAAAAAACAGGGACACAACGAAGCCGTTGAAAAAGGTTTTGAATTAGTGGGAGGAAAGTTTGTTGACTTCATACGCGAAGTCAAAGCACTATTGTCTTCTCTGCCTTCCGCCTTCCGACCTCTGTCTTCCGACAATCAACCCGAAACCGTTTTCATTTACTGCTGGCGCGGAGGTATGCGCAGTAGCATCATGTCGTGGGTGTTGGAAACAACAGGAATAAAAACCGCACTTCTCCAAGGAGGTTACAAAAGTTACAGGAACTGGGCGCTGCAGCAATTTGAAGTCGAACGTCCACTCATCGTCCTAGGAGGAAAAACCGGAAGCGGAAAAACTTTTCTGTTGAATGAACTTGCAAAACGCGGAGAGCAGGTTCTCGACTTCGAAGCATTGGCGAATCACCGCGGCTCTGCATTCGGAGCAATCGGAATGGGGCCGCAGCCGCGTCAGGAGCATTTTGAAAACCTGATTGCTTATCATCTCAGCAAAACAAATCCTGACGTTGCGCTTTGGGTTGAAAACGAAAGCCGCAAAGTGGGGTCATTGCAAATTCCAAATCCGCTGTTCGACCGCATGGTAAATTCTCCGCTAATGGAAGTGGTCATTCCTGACGAAGAAAGAGTTCAGAGAATTTCCGATGAGTATGGAAAATTTCCCTTAGAAGATTTACGCGCCAATACAATAAAACTTGAGCGTTCACTTGGCGGTGCGCGGTTAAAAGAAGCGTTGCAACTGCTTGATAAAAATAATCTTGAAGAATGGATAAAGATGATGTTGTCTTATTATGACAAGACCTATCATTATGGTTTGTCGCTGAGAAATCCGGAGTTGAATTTTCCGGTTGAGGTTTCTTATTCAAATATTAATCCTTCTTTGGAAAAGATTATTCAGCAAAAAAATTATTTCAAAGAAATTTCCATCTAAGCAAAGTCGTAATTCGATTTCATTCGGTATTCGTACCATCTTCCATGTCTGAAACTCCAACTATTCGATTAACCGAATTCAGCTCCGGATCCGGCTGCGGATGCAAGATTGCTCCCTCTGTGTTGGAACAGATTCTTAAGAGCGATGAAAAGATTAAGTACGAAAACCTCCTCATTGGACATGAAAGCCGCGATGACGCAGCAGTGTATGATTTAGGAAACAGAACCGCACTCATCAGCACTGTAGATTTTTTTACTCCGATAGTTGATGATGCTTTCGACTTCGGGAGAATTGCTTCTGCCAATGCGCTGAGCGATGTGTATGCAATGGGAGGGAAACCCGCACTTGCTACCGCCATTCTCGGATGGCCCGTTGACAAACTCCCTCCTGAACTTGCCACAGAAGTTTTGAACGGAGCAAGAAAAGTTTGCGCTGATGCCGGCATTCCCCTCGCAGGCGGACACAGCATTGATACCCAGGAACCGTTCTTCGGTTTGAGCGTGAACGGTTTTTTGAAGATTGAAAACCTTAAACCGAACAACACGGCACACGAAGGCGATTTTCTTTTCCTGACCAAGCCGCTTGGCTCAGGAATTTTCAGCAGTGCAATCAAAAGAAAACTGATAAGTGATGAGGACTACAAAACTGCCATTGAACTGATGACATCGCTGAATAGCATTGGCACGGAGTTAGGCGAAATGAAAAGTGTGCATGCACTCACTGATATAACCGGCTTCGGATTACTTGGTCACATGATTGAAATGGTTGACGGAAGCAATCTTTCCGCCTCAATAAATTTTCCTGATGTTCCGATTGCTCAAGGCGCTCAGAAATATATTTCCCAAATGTGTTTTCCTGACAACACGTACCGCAACTGGAATGCGTACGAAAAAAAGGTTGAAGCTAAAGAAGGCGCATGGTTCATTCCACTTTGCGACCCGCAAACCAATGGCGGTTTACTCGCTGCAGTTGCACCGGAAGGTGTCAATGACTTTATCGAATTAATGAAAAAGCACGGAAATTTTGTCTCCCGAAAACCGATCGGGAAAATTATCAGATGCGAGAAGTTTGCAGTCAGGATTGAATTTTAATTGCACTGCATTATTGCTTTCAGAAAAATATTTTCTATCTTGCACACATGAAATCGAAAAAAGGAGAAATGGATGTGCTGCGCGACTTCGCAGTGGACATCATCAAAACAGAACAACGTATTGTTACGGCAGAAGAACTCAGAAAAATAATCCGCGCGAAACACCCCGATTTCAATCCCAGCACCCTGACACAGTTGCTATCGTCATTGGAGAAAGCGCGTCCTGAACAAGTAGGCAAACCGTTTCGCGGTGCATATATTTATAAACAAATTAAGAGATAATATAAAATTCCTGTTCCTGCCTGAGCTATGAAACAGATTTATTTTTTATTCTTTTTCTTCTGCACATTTCTGGCAGCCGAAGCGCAATTTATAAAGAATGTCGGTGTCAGCATCGGAACTACTGTCGCCAATCAGGCGTGGCATTATAAATTATCTAACCAAACTGTGCTGAAAGAGTACGCTCAGGGGAATTTCTGTTCGGTGAACGCAGAATTTCTTAAAGGAAAATTTCTTACTGTAATTACAGAATTCGCCTACACACAGAAGGGATGCCAGGAAGGACTACCCGATATATGGATTCGCCTTCCGAAATATTTCTCCACATACAGAACCTATGACACGCGCTTCAATTATTTTTCTTCGAGTGTGCTTTTAAAGGCAAGAATGGAAAGCAGGAACTGGATTCCGTTTTGTTTTGCCGGTCCCAGGATGGATTACCAACTGTCGTATGCTTCGGACTATAATTTCAAAGCAGTGGAAAAATATATGAATGAAAAAATCTGGGGGCTCGATTTCGGATTTGGACTTGAATATAAAATTCTACGTGGCGGAGTGAGCGCGGAATTCCGCCATCATTATGATTTCGATAATTTGCTCGACATTCCGAATTCCGATACTTATTCAGGTCTTGAGGTGAGAAACAACGCTTATATCTTCAACATCGGAATAAAATATTATTTGAAAAATCCAAAACGAATTCCGGTTAAGTCGGTGTGAGAGTCACTGCACTATGAGGAAAATGTTTATTGCGGCAGGAATGCTTTTGGCGGTATGTTCCTGCACTGAGAAACCACAGTCGAAGCCAAATCACCCCCTTCTTGAAGAAATGAACTGGCTCATCGGAACGTGGAAAAATGTTTCCGCTGACGGTGTGTCTTATGAGATATGGAATTCGTTTCACGATTCCGCTTATTTGGGTGTCGGTTTTATGTTGATAAAAGGCGACACGCTGTTTTCCGAAATCATTTCACTGGAATCAAGAAACGGAGAGTTGTATTACATACCGCTGTCAGAGAGCAAAACAATGGTATGCCGGTGTTGTTTAAACTTACATCACACACGAGCAGTGAATATATTTTTGAAAATAAAAGCCACGATTTTCCACAAAGAATTATTTACGTAAATCCAAACCCCGATTCTTTATACGCACGTGTATAGGGAATGCAGGAAGGTGAATTCAGGAAGGAAGAATTTTCAATGAACAGAGAAAAATAACTTTGCACGAAAATTTAAACACAAATTATGGGAAAGAAAAACAAAGCAGTCAAAATAATCCTGCTGATACTATTTGCAACGCTGATGGGAAACCTTGTCAGAACAGGCGCTTAAGCGAAGTGCGCACAGTTGACTTTCTTCAAATCCTGGCAGTTGGTGCGCTGCTCGGTGTTTTCCTTACACTTCTGTTTTCACGGTCTAAAGAATAACCCACTTTATGATGAATTCAAATCTCGGCATCGGCTCGCGTGTGCGTCATCTTGAACATGGTGACGGAGTAATTATACAAGTGAAGCCCGAAAATTATCTCATCACATTTATAACAGCAGGCACGCGCGAAATCATCCGTGCGTTCGATAAACTGGAAGTGATTGACGGCTACTAACCCGATTCGGATTTGGTGAGCTTGGCTGACATTGAGCAACTGTTCACAAAGCTCCTTCACAAGTTTTCCGACATTCAGGAGAAAGTCGAACTCGGCAGCAAGTGGAAAGGCGGAATGCTTATCATGAAACCGGGAGACGCTTCATTGAAACCGAAAGAAATTCCTATTGATGCTTTCTTCGAAAAATAATTATGTTGCGCGACCGGCTGCGCGTGCTGGAGCAGCATATCAACGCGAATAAAAATATGAGCGAGGAAGAAAAAATAAATCTTCAGCAGTACATCACCCGGTGCTACGGCTCACTCACCACATTCAATGTTTTATTTAAATACACAGCGGATTATTTCGTTGGTGAAAAGGGAAAAGAATAGCCGTTGATAAAAATTTTAAAACGAACGGATTAGGTTATTCTTATTAATTATATCTTTACCCCGAAAAATAATCCGGAATATGAATGACATTGTTGATAATGTTGAACATCTTGAAAAGAAAATTCAGAAGTTAGTGAGTTATCATCATTCGCTTCGTGAATCAAATAATAAGCTTGCGGAAGAGAACAGGAAGTTGGCACATCAGCTTGAAAAGGAAACAGAGCGCGCAGATAAATTAGGGAAGCAGGTGAAAAACGGAAACCACTCAGTGAACGTTAAAGAACTAAAATCCAAAGTCGAAAATATTATCCTTGAACTGGATAACAGTTTAAATATGTTGAGTACTAAAAGTGAATCAATCTTATGAAAGGGCAAACCATAAATCTTTCAGTCGCTAACCGCAGCTACCCGCTTGTCGCGCATGACGAAGACGAGCGGAAGAGTTTGGTGAAAGCGGCTGAGTTGGTCAACGAGCGCATCGGTCAATACGAAAAGGACTATGCGGTGATTGACCGTCAGGATTTACTTGCCATGACTGCGCTTCATATCGCAGCCGAACTTCTGAACAACAAGCACCATCCAAAAAACAATAAGCAAATTGATATAAGTGCGCGCATTGCCGCTATGGAACAATTAGTAACTTTGGAGCTTGAAAGTTCAGGAATTCGTTTTAAAGGTTGAACGTTCTTTGAATATTGGTTGAGGTTGCAGTTCGGTTTTCTCCGGACTATAATCTCTAAACTATAAATGCATAACCCGCATTTATTCTGATTCACTAATTAAACTCAACACTTCAATACTATTGGAGAATGACTCAAGGGTTAATATGACAGGCCTGAAATCTGAGCAATCAGGTTTTTGCTGAAAGGCAGAACACAGGAAGGAAGAAAGAACCCGGCATCTCCACCCATTACTTCAGGGTTTATGAAGTCAATCAGGGTATGTGCGGGTTTATTTATTTCAAACAGGTTAACTTTTACATTATGCAGACAGACATCATAATAATTATCAGCGCGGCAGTTGCATCTCTTGCAATCGGTTTTCTCATTGCATGGTTCGTGGTAAACAGAACTGCAAAAGCAAAAGAAGAAGGCGCGCTCGACAAAGCGCAAACCATCCTCAAGGAAGCGGAGATGCAGGCGGAGGCAACGAAGAAGAATAAAATTCTTGAAGCAAAAGAAAAATTCTTTCAGCTTAAAACGGAGCATGAGAAAGCGATTGGCGAAAAGGACCGCACCATCAACCAGGCGGAGAGCCGCATCAAACAAAAAGAAGCGACACTCTCCCAGAAAATCGAGCAGGCGCAGCGCAAGCAAACCGAACTTGACGGACTGCAGCAAAAACTCAACGGACAAATTGAAGGCGTAACAAAACGCAGGGCGGAATTGGAAAATGAACACGCCAAACAAGTCGAAGCGCTGGAAAAAATCAGCGGCATGAGTGCAGAGCAGGCGAAGGCACAACTTGTGGAAGCGTTGAAAGCCGAAGCAAAAACAGAAGCGCTTTCTCACATCAAAGATATAGTTGAAGAATCGAAACTCACCGCTAACAAAGAGGCGAAGCGGATTGTGATTCAAACCATTCAGCGTGTGGCATCGGAACATGCGATTGAAAATGCCGTGAGCACATTCAATATTGATAATGACGAAATCAAAGGACGAATCATCGGGCGCGAAGGAAGAAACATCCGCGCGCTTGAAGCGGCTACCGGAGTGGAAATTATTGTTGATGACACACCCGAGACAATTATTCTTTCCTGTTTCGACCCTGTGCGCAGAGAACTTGCGCGGCTCGCGCTTCACCAGCTCGTGACAGACGGGCGCATTCACCCTGCAC
>DATDOJ010000050.1:0-4191 GCA_035293345.1 Bacteroidia bacterium | reverse complement strand
GAATTTCAATGGCGATGACATCATCAACATTCTTCTTGAGCAAAAACAAACTGCGCTTTACATCACGACAAAAATTTACCGCGAATTTGTAAATCCAAAACTTAATGAAAAGCGGATTGAAATATTAGCGGATGATTTTTTTGCTTCCGGTTACGACATCAGCAAACTGATGCACTCTGTTTTTTCTTCCGGCTGGTTTTATGATGACGAAAACATCGGAACGAAAATTATTTCTCCCACAGAAATGATTGTGCGCTATGCAAAGCTCATTAATATGGAATTTGAAAAAGAAGAAGCGTTGCTGGGCTTGCAGAAAATTCTGGGACAGATTTTATTTTTTCCTCCCAACGTGGCAGGATGGAAAGGCGGTGAGACATGGATTGACAGCGCTTCACTGATGGCGCGGTTAAATCTTCCTTATCTCATTTCAACGGGCATGAGTGAAGAGTTCCGTTCAAAGCCGGAGTTTGAAGAGTCGCCTCAGTTTAAGCAGATGAAAAAGAAAATGTTCAATATAAAATCGGATTGGATGCCGCTTGTGAATTCGTTTTCAGGCGTCAAAGAAAATAATCTTGCTGAGGAAGTAACGGATGCACTCATCCAGTGTGACAGAAAAAAAATAAACTTCTCCGAGATTTCACGTGCTGATAACTCCACAGTATCAAAATATATCACAGGTGTAATCACCAATGTGATGTCACTTCCGGAATTTCAACTCATATAAAATGAAAAACTCAAGACGGGATTTTTTAAAAGCATCAGCGCTTGCATCCGCTTCTTTGATGATGCCGAAGTTTTTATTTGCAGGATTGAACGGAGGCAGCGCGCTTCGCAACGGAAAGAAATTAGTCGTCATTCAGTTCTCCGGAGGAAATGACGGACTGAATTGTGTGATTCCATTCAGCACCGATACTTATTATGAACTGCGTCCCGACATTTCCATTTATCGTGATGAAGTTTTGAAAATTACAACTGACGCTGCTCTTAATCCGAATCTCTCTTTCCTTGCCGACCTTTATCATGACGGAAATCTCGCCATCATAAATTCAGTCGGATATCCGAATCCGAATCGCTCGCACTTCCGCTCTATGGACATCTGGCAAAGCGGAAGCGGAAGTGAAGAATATTTTTCTTCAGGATGGCTAGGCAGGGCGCTCGATTCAACCTGCAATGACAACTGCACCATGCCCCACACTGCGATTGAACTGGACGACACGCTCAGCTTGGCATTGAAGGGAGAAAAAATAAAAGGTCTCGCACTTCGAAATCCGAAAATGCTTTACCAGTCAACCCGTCAGCCGATGCTCAGAAAAATTGCTGAGGAAAATCTGTCCCCGTCAAATGCGGATAACTCCGTTGACTTTCTTCATAAGACACTTACTGACACGATGCACTCTGCAGATTATCTCTTCAACCAGTCAAAAATATATTCCTCTAAAAGTTTTTACCCTGATAATTTTTTCACAAAGCAGATGAAGCAGATTGCCGAGCTGATTATCTCCGGCAGTGAAACTTCTGTCTACTATATTTCGCTGAGCGGCTTCGACACACACATTTTGCAAAAGGGTGCGCAAAACAAACTGCTTAAAATTTTCAGCGACACACTTAGCGTATTCTGCAACGACCTGAAAGCGAACAGCCGTTTCAACGAAACTCTGATTATGACTTTCTCCGAATTCGGCAGGCGCGTGGCGCAGAACGGAAGCAAAGGCACCGACCACGGAACTGCCAACGTTGTTTTCTTTGCCGGTGGCGGTTTACGCAAAGCGGGCTTGCAAAATCCGTTGCCCGACCTTGAGCATCTCATTGACGGTGATTTGCAGCACACTGTTGATTTCAGAAATATTTATTCGACTGTTCTGCAAAACTGGCTAAATGTGGATTCATCTCAGGTGCTGAAAGGAAAATTTTCTACGATGGAATTTGTTTAACCGAATTTATTGAGGATTTTCAGGTAAAATTGTCTGGTTTCACCTCTATAAATATATGTCCGCACTTTTCCCTATCTTGCACGCCATTAAACCTTAACACAAAATCCTGAACCCATGAATGACTTTAATATTTACCAGCCGGTCTGGAATAAGTATATGCCGGTGATTTCCATGAAACTCAGGAGTGCCGTCAAGAAAAACGAATTGCAAAAACTCGGTATGGACAGAATTGATTTTGAAAATGCCGCCAGCCGCAAGAATGCCAAGTACCAGTTCAATCTTGAAATGAGAGAAGGGAGAGCCATCAGCCACAAAAATAATTCTCCCATTGCTCTCGATTTTGCGCGCGCGCTAAACGAAAACAACAGCATCAACTCGCTCATAAAAACCGGACATTTTGTATTTACAATGGACAGTAAATTTGTCTTGTCTATTCTGAGCAACTGACACATCTCGTTCTGATTTTTTTTCACCGGCATACATCTGCCGGTTTTTTTATTTATTCTTTTAGAACATGCCACGGCAGTTGTTTTATCTCACCAATAAAAATTACTTTAGCCACCTCTTAAACATCCAATTTAAAATTTCAATCCTATGAAACCCACTCTACTGTCTTTAATCATTCTTTCCATTATGTTCATCACATCCTGCAACCAACCTGCAACCGAAACTGAAACCGCTGCAAAGAAAGATACCTTTGAATTCAAAGCGGACCGCTTTGCCGACATACAGGTTCTGCGTTACCGCGTCAAAGGTTTCGATGAGCTCTCGCTTCAGCAAAAACAACTTGCTTACTATCTCTGCGAAGCCGGCTTATGCGGCAGAGATATTTTCTACGACCAGAAATACCGCCACAATATTTTCATCCGCAAGTGTCTTGAAAATATTCTGGAGACCTACAGCGGTGACAAAGCCACTGACGACTTCAAAAAGTTTTCCGATTATGCAAAGCGTTTCTTCTTCGCCAATGGAATTCACCATCACTATTCGAGCGCGAAAATGATTCCGGAGTTTTCTCCCGAATATCTCCAAGAGTTAATCAGCAAAAGCAAAACAGAGAATTTCCCATCCACAAAAGGAATCACCGACAAAGCGCTTTCCGATTTTCTTACACCCATTCTCTTCGACCCGGAAGTGGATGGAAAATTAGTTGACCTCCGCTCCGGTATTGATAACGTGAAAGCATCAGCCAATAATTTCTATGAAGGCGTAACACAAAAAGAAGCAGAAGAATTTTACAAAGCCATGCGCAAAAAAAATACTGCGGATAAGTCATCCTTCGGGCTTAACTCCAAGCTGGTGAAAGAAAACGGCAAGCTCGTGGAGAAAACATGGAAAGTCGGTGGAATGTATTCGGCAGCCATAGAGAAAATTGTTTACTGGTTAGAGAAAGCCGTTTCCGTTGCCGAGAACGACCAGCAGAAAAAAACGCTGCAACTGCTTGTTGATTATTACAAAACCGGTGACCTGAAAAAATTTGACGAGCATTGCATAGCGTGGGTCGGTGACACTGCTTCGCGTCTTGATGCGGTGAACGGTTTTACTGAGGTTTACCAGGATGCCATGCACACGCGCGGAAGTTTTGAATCCGTTGTTTCGATGAAAGATATGGAGGCAACCAAACGCATTGCTGCCATTTCGAAAGAGGCGCAGTGGTTCGAAGACAATTCATCCATCATGGCTGAACACAAAAAGAAAAATGTAAAAGGTATCTCTGCGAAAGTGATTACTGTTCTTGGCGAAGTGGGTGATGCCGCACCGGCAACTCCCATCGGCATCAATCTTCCCAATGCAGAATGGATTCGCGAAACGCATGGTTCAAAATCCGTTTCACTCGGTAATATTGTGGAGGCGTATAATTACATGCGTTCGAAAAGCCCGGTCATTGATGAATTCGGAAGCAGCGATGAAGTGAAAGCGCGTATCAAAAAATACGGAGCGCTTGCAAGTGATTTGCACACCGACATGCACGAAGTCATTGGTCATGCCTCCGGGCAAACTAACCAGGGTGTGGGAAGCACAGGAGAAACATTGAAGAATTATGCCAGCACCCTCGAAGAAGCGCGCGCTGATTTGGTGGCACTCTATTATGCCATGGATAACAAGCTGGTGGAAATTGGTGTAGCTCCTTCCACGGAAGTGGGCATGGCGGAATATGACAGTTACATTCTCAACGGACTGATGACTCAACTCTACAGAATTAAACCGGGCGACAACCTCGAAGAATCGCACATGCGCAACCGCCAGTTGAATGCAGGAT
>DATDOJ010000049.1:0-6201 GCA_035293345.1 Bacteroidia bacterium | reverse complement strand
TGAGTCGTCCTGAAATAGGTTGACAGTTTTTTCAAAGATAGCACTAAGAAAAAAAATCTTCCAAATCCACCACAGATTTGGGGGATTTTTTTTCTGTTGATTCATGATGGGTATGTACTTGTTCCGGTGTTTTCATTTGCAGCGATAAATGTGGACGCATGGTATTATAGATGTGAATGCTTTGTGCAATTACCCGTTCTGCCTGAGGAATGTCATCATAAGTATGGAGTAAGAATTCTGTTTTTAAGATTCCGTTTATTCTTTCTGCCAACGCATTTTGATAGCAGTCGTATCCATCGGTCATGCTGGTGATCAGGTGATGGGAGCGCAGCAATTGTTGGTACTCGTCTGCACAATACTGAAGTCCGCGATCGGAATGATGAATGAGCGGATGCTGATGCGCCCGGTTGCGTAATGCCATTTGCAATGCACGCATGACATTTTCTGTTCGCAGATCCGGACTTAAATGATACCCCATGATTTTTCTGCTTGCTGCATCGGTGACTAAGGACAGGTAGCTGTAGCCTTGTTTGGTTTTCAGATAAGTAATATCACTAACCCATAACCGCTCGGCTGCTGCTGCCTTCCTGCCTTTTACCAGGTTAGGATGTTTATGCAGCCAGTGTTTTGAATACGTAGTTTTAGTATAGCTTTTCAATGGCTTTACCAGCAAATGTTCATGACGCAGAAAAGAAAAAAGTTTATCCCGCCCTACGTTCAATTGCTGTTTCTTAAATTCTTCTTCTAACAGAAAGTACAACTTGCGTGTGCCGATGCGCGGCATAAATTTTCGCTTATCCATCACCAATGCTTTTACTTGTTCCCGCACTTTCATTTGTTGGTTCTGCCGTGTGCGATTTTGATAATGCGATTGTCTGCTTACCCCAAACAGCTTACAGGATTTACTTAGACTCAGTTTTCCTGCTTGCTGGAGTTGCTCTGCTGCCTGGGGGAAAATTTTTTTCGGATGCTGATTCCATATTGCTTCTCGGCAATATCTACAATGCTGTTAAGCAGTAAATTCTTTTTCCGCTCCAGCTCCAGGGCCGTTTCCAACTCTTTGATGCGCTGGCCCGGAGTTTTGTCTTTTGAACTTGGCATAGTGTATTCGCTGGTTTTAGACCAGTCCAAAGTACCTAATTTTTTGAGCCAGGCCAATACGGTGCTATTCCCCTGAATGCCGTATTTCTTCTGAGCCTTGTAATAACTAAGCTCGCCTTTTTCTACTTCACCCACTACCGCTATTTTAAAGGCAAGGGTGTAGTCACGCTGGCTGCGTCTTTTCTTTTGATCTTCGTGTGGTTCCATTTGATAAGTTGTTTTGGTGTCAACCTATTTCAGGACAGGACAATGATATTAAAAAGGGTTGTAGCTCTTTTAAGGACATCACATGTGATGTCCCTACATCTTCACAATCTTCCTCACCGCTTTATTTCCCGCTTCATCTGTTACTGTGATGAAATAAATTCCTTTGGGTTTGTTGCTGATGTTAAGCGAAAGCGTGGCTGAGTTTGTTTGCGCTTGCTCAAGAACTTCTCCAAGGGTGTTGCAGAGTTGTACATTGTAACGTGCTGCTTTGCTGAAGTTTATTGTTAGTTCTGTGGTGGCGGGGTTGGGGGAAATTAAGAAAGTACTTGAATTTACTTCTGATGAAATCATGTCGGTGATGACGCAATCAGTATTTTGGGTATCTGCACTATTAAGGAACGTAAAACTGGAAGCGATTGTGTTAGTTGTAAAGGATGAATATAGCTGACTTACATTTGAAATAGCTGAAGCGGAAAATATAGAATCGTGATAAGCATAATTCTGATAACATCCCATTTGATGCGCAGCATCTGCTTTCGCAACGTAAGAGTTCCCCAATGAATCAATAATTGTTTTAATTATAAAGCCATTATCCATTGTATTTTTTATATCTCTAATATTGATGAACGAAAAGATTCGTGATTTGGCGCTAATTATATTTCCAGACAAACCAATTTTAAAAATTGCGATTTCACTTGATAAATATTGCGTAGCAACAACTATGTTACTATCACCAGTACAGATAATTCCTTTACAATGAAATTTAGCGGTATCAAGTAATTTGCTCCACTGAACATTGCCAAGTGAATCAATCTTTATTATTGAAGTAACTTTATTACCTCCTACTACAACATTTGTCGCAACCGCATTTCCATTATCCGTTGTTCGCGTTATATAGGAGGGGTTAGGAAATTGAACGTTAAATCCTGTAGGAAAATTAATATTCCATTCACCGAGAGGAGTTCCATTTGAATCGAGTCTACTTATGTAAATTGAATTAATGGTCGAGGAAATAATATGCAATTGGTTATTAGGCATAACACATCCATAATTTCCATAGGAACCCAATGCACCGAACCAATATGTATACTTCCAAATTATATTTCCATTTTGGTCCATATAAAAAATACTGTTCGGGGTCGAAACAGTGCCAGTACTTAGTGTCGTTAAATAAAAATTTCCATTTGGAGCGAGGTATAAGTTATAAGTATAAAACTGTAATCCTCCATTTATTCGGTTTGTCCATAAAATATTACCTGAAGTATCCGACTTCATAAGCAGTATACCGTGCTGCCCGCTGCTATTATAATTTCCAGCAATAAGATAATTTCCATCATTTGTTTGCATTAAAACATTAGCGATAATAGAGTCGGCTATTGAAGTTTCATAATATGTTTTACTCCAAATAAGATTTCCAAGCGAATCTAATTTTGATAGACCTACTTTTCCAATTCCACTATTTAGAGATCCATTTCCATTCGGTGAATAAATATAATGGTTATCATTTGTTGGAAATATCGAATAACCCCCTGAAGCGATTTGCTGAGTTATGATTTTTTGAAAATTTGTTTGAGCAAAACACCAATCGAAACTACTCAACAGATAAATTAACAAAACATTGATAGAAGAATAATTTATTTTCATGATTTCATGGTTGAAATTCTCATGTAAAAGTAAGTGATTCGATGGACAAAAAAAAGGTCCCCGAAACTCGGAGGACTTTTAAAAGGGACGGGGGCACCTGCCTGCCAAGCTATGGCTTCCGCGTGGCAGGCAGGTGCAGGTCAGTCCACGTTATCGTGGAGAAATGAGTTGTTGGATTTTATCTCGGGTTTGTTGTCGGCATGGGCAATCATTCAGAATAAAATTTGTCCTCCATCCACGTTTTGGGATTATTAATGATGTATTGCGAAATATTCTCGTAGGATTTTGCATTACGGATGATGTGGTCGTGAAACCGTGATTGCCATTGAAATTCCGGATGGTCGTGTTTATTGCACCATCGTTTCACGGACGATTTGTATTGTTGAACAATGACGGAAACGGAACCGGGGATTGGTTTGGAAAATTGATTCAATTTTTTTTGTGACGGTGGTTGTGCCACGTTGGGTTGTTGTAGGGACATCACATGTGATGTCCCTACGGGTATTTCCGGATTGTCAGGTAGGGACACGACATGTCGTGTACCTGAATGCATTAACGCGGGGTTTTCGGATTTGACCACGACATTTCGGGTTCCCGTATTTGTTGTTATCGTATTTTCGGGTTTGGACATCGCGTGTGAGGACATCACATGTGATGTCCCTACGGACGGTTTGTGCAACATCAAAATACAATGCACGTGATTCGGCATAACAACATATTCACCAATTTCCGAATGCGGAAAATGGTCGGGAATATTCTGCAAATATTCATCGGCAATTTTCCCGACATCATTCAATATCATTTCACCATCAACAATTTTTCCGAATGGGTGGTGGGGTGATACGGGGTTTCGGGTTGTTCCATGCAGGGACATCACATGTGATGTCCCTACGGGTATCACCGGGTTATCGGGTAGGGACACAACATGTTGTGTCCCTACATTTGGTGTTACCGTGTTTTTGTTTGGGGACACGACATGTCGTGTCCCTACGCGTGTGCAAATGGTGATAAAATATAATCCCGCCTGTGTATAATCATAACCCTTCAACCTGACGGCACGCCTGTGATGTATATCCGGATTATAGGGCATTGATAATAATATTTTCCAAAAATAGTTTTTCCTTTCCGCATAAAAAAAGTCCCCCGAATTACCAGGAGACTTTTAAAAGGGACGGGGGCACGCAGGTCAGTCCACGTTATCGTGGAGAAATGAGTTATTGGATTTTATTTCGGGTTTATTGTCTGCATCGGTTCCCAGCGTGTAGCGGGACACATTACTCTCGCTGGAATGGGGCACGGCATTCAACTGAACATTCTTGCGGATGAAGGCGGGAGTGTTTTCCATATCAAATACACTGTTTGAGAATTTCGTGCTTATTTTTTTCAGCTCCTCCACACGCTCATGTGCTTTGCGCTGCTGTTCTTCGTCCGTTTTTAGCTCGGAGTTCGGAGTTCGGAGTTCGGAGACGGGCTTCTCAACAATCTTCCTGGTCATCTTAATTTCTTCCGGTTTTGAAGTGTCAGTCACTTCGCTTTTCTTTTTCAGGTCGAACTCGATGCTTACGGTTTCAGTGGTTTCAGTTTTCTGTTCAACAGTTAATGTATGGTGAACCGGAGCAGGAATTTCTTTTCCCTGTTTTTCTTCTTCCTGCTGCAGCGGTTTCTCAAACGGGAGGTAAACCTTCGTCTTGCGTTCTTCTTCGTCCAGTTCAAGTTTTGTCTTGAAGCCGGTGGCGATGAGGGTAACGCTGAGCTGGTCTCCGAGCAATTCGTCCTTGCAGTTGCCCCAGATGATGTCAGCCGTCATGCCTGCTTCCTTCTGTATGTAGTCGGTGATTTCACTGATTTCATCCATCGTCACTTCGTCTGTGCCCGAGGCAATGTTCATCAGGATATATTTTGCACCGCGTATGTTGTTGTCATTGAGCAGCGGTGAGTTGAGCGCCTGCTCCACAGCATCGGTGGCACGCCTTTCACCCGCAGCCATTGCCGAACCCATAATGGCGACTCCGCTGTTGGTCATCACAGTTCTCACATCTTCAAAGTCAACGTTGATGTAGCCGGTGACTGTGATGATTTCAGCAATTCCTTTGGCTGCAATCGTCAGCACGTTGTCTGCCTGTGAGAACGCCTGCGTAATCGTTTGGTTGCCATACATCTCGCGGAGTTTCTCATTGCAAATTACGAGAAGCGTGTCCACGTTCTTCTTCATGTTCTCAATTCCGTCTTCCGCCTGCTTCTGCCGCTTCACTCCCTCAAAGTTGAAAGGGACAGTCACAATGCCGACTGTGAGAATTCCCATCTCGCGTGCTGTCTGCGCTATGACGGGCGCTGCACCGGTCCCTGTTCCGCCTCCCATTCCTGCCGTGATGAAAACCATCTTGGTGTTGTGCGAAAGAACTTTCCTTACGTCTTCTATACTTTCAATCGCTGCATTGCGTCCCACATCTGCCATGGAACCGGCTCCTCTGCCATCCGTCAAACTTGTGCCAAGCTGAATCTTGTGCGGCACAGGGCTGATGTCGAGCGCCTGCGCATCGGTGTTGCACACAATAAATTCAACGCCTTTTATTCCCTGGCGGAACATGTGGTTCACGGCATTACTGCCTCCACCGCCCACGCCAATAACTTTAATGATTGAGGTTCTGTCCTTGGGTATTTCAAAATGAAGCATAGTATTCGGAGTTTAGAGTTTAGAGTTTAGAGTCGTTTGTGATTAGTATTCTACTATTCAGAGTGGATGTAAATGGATAATGGATAATGGATAATTGTCAATTATCAATTGTCAATTCATTTAAAGTTCTCTGTCATTATGGTCGCTGCTAATCCAATCCTTAATGGCATCGAAAAATCCTCCGCGTTTTTTCTCCGGTTGCCTCACTTTCGAATCTTCGGTTGGCTCCACGGGTTTGCCGGATTTCATCTTGTCGTATTCCTGGAATCCTTTCATCACCAGTCCAACTCCGGTTGCATACATCGGTCCCATCACATCTTCAACACTCTTTCCAAGATGTTCATTCGGATAGCCGATGCGCGTGTCCATTCCTGTCACAAGCTCAAACAACTGAACAATGTTGGTGAGCTGTGCGCCTCCGCCCGTAATTACAATTCCTGCAATAAGATTTTTCTGATACCCCGAAATAATAATCTGGTGGTGAACCATGTTTATGATTTCTTCCATGCGCGCCTGTATGATGCTCGCTAAGTTTTTCACTGATATTTCTTTTGATTCGCGTCCCTTCAAGCCCG
>DATDOJ010000048.1:0-7031 GCA_035293345.1 Bacteroidia bacterium | reverse complement strand
CTTTGGAGAGGGGGAGAGGGTGAGGAATTCACTCCCAATTTTTTGAATCAATAAGTATTGTAACCGGTCCGTCATTGACGATTGACACGTTCATCATCGCTCCGAATTTTCCGGTGGAAATATTTTTTCCGGTTTCCATTTTTAAGCAAGAAACAAAATATTCGTAAAGTGGAATTGCTTTCTCCGGTCTTGCAGCACGGATGTACGATGGGCGGTTTCCTTTCTTCGTGCTCGCGTGAAGTGTGAACTGACTCACCACTAAAATCTCTCCGTCAATTTCTTTCACAGATAAATTCATCATTCCATCCGCATCATTAAAAATTCTCAGCCGCGAAATTTTTCCCGCGAGTTCTGCAGCATCTTCATCGGAATCATTTTCTTCAACTCCAAGCAAAACGAGTAATCCTTTTTCAATAGAAGAAAATAATTTTCCGCCAATTGTAACTGATGCCTGAGAAACCCGCTGGATGACAACACGCATGTTATTCAAACTTCAGCTGCTTCAAATCGTTTCCGTCAAAGATAGCGTAGGTGAAATAGTTTACCCAATCGCCAAGGTTAACATAGCGGCTGTTTCCGATACGAACATCGAGAGGCAGATGACGGTGACCAAAAATTAAATAATCGAAATGCTCCTTGGCAAGAATTTCCTTTGAGTAAAGAACGAGAAATTCCTTTTCATCACCAAGATATTTCTCCTCGTAGTTTCCTGTGGCAATCCTGCTCTTGCCTGACCAGTAGTTTGCAATCCGCATTCCGAGATTTGGATGAATGCGCGCAAACAGCCACTGGCAAGTTGTGCTTGCAAAAACTTTTTTGATGAACTTATATCCGTGGTCACCTGGTCCCAATCCATCGCCATGAGCGATATAAAATTTCATTCCGTTGTATTCTTTTTGAATAGGAGCGCGGTGCATGATTACATTCAATTCTTTCGGCACGTAATCAAAAATCCACATGTCGTGGTTTCCGGTGAACCAGTGAATGGGAATTCCTGAATCCGTTAGTTCGGCAATTTTTCCCAGCAGGCGCACGTATCCGCGCGGCACAACTCTTTTATATTCAAACCAGAAATCGAATACATCACCGAGTAGATATATTTCTTCCGCGTCATGTTTAATCGTGTCGAGCCAACGCACAATTTTTTTCTCACGCTCCAAGCTCGAAGCATAATCGGGAACACCGAGGTGAAAGTCGGAAGCGAAATATATTTTCTTATCCTGTTGCATATTAAAAGTCAATAGTACGAATCCGTTTAATAGGATTCAGTTTCTCCAACCTGAACTCATAACGTATTCTCTGTGTCCATTTTCCAAAACGGTCTTCATTGGTGTCATAATATCTTCGAATGTCATCTGAAAATCCGATGGGAAAATAAATTGAAAATATATCAGGGATGACGGTAATTTCAAAACCGTAATCATACATCAGTCCTTGTTTTAAATCTGAAGGAGCATCTGCCTCATTATATACACCAAGGTCAGCAAAAAGTTTAACGGGTAGGCGACCGGGAATATTTGATTTTAGATTGAGTGCTACAAGTTCTTTATTACTCTGCCCTGTTACAGTTGGTGTTTTAAATCCTCCATCTTCAGAAACGAATTGTTTCGATAATATACCATCTGTCTCAGTCCGTCCTAGGAAAACATTATCGAACATATAGTCATCAATTCCAGAGTAGCTGCCCATGCGAAGGTCATAATCGGGAGAATATATTTCACTTAAATTTGAACCGATACCCCCGATAAACATCCTAATATCGAATCCGCGGTTTTTCCCTTTGTAACTGAAACGATAATTCGCCTCACCGGCAACCCGGAACAATTTATCTTTTGTATCCATTCTGAAACCAAGTTTCCAGGAATAAGGGTTAATTGATTTTCTGTTTCCTCCGGTAAAAAATATTTCAGGAAAGTATCTGATTAATTCTTTTATCTCATAGTGAAACTGATTTGAATCAAGTTCCCCGTCAGAATTAATAATGAATCCTCCATAATGTTTTGAGAACGGATATTCTGTTCTGGTATTCGTAACTCGCAAATGCAAGAAATTCTTATATCCGGAATTTTTTTCTGACGGATTAAAATGAAATATTAATTCGGAAGTCAGTTTAGCAAACCTGAACGTTTCCTGTTCGCTTATCAAATGATTAATGCTTGTATTGGTGAAATCAGCGAAATGATATGACTGCCCGCTGAGCTCAAAGGTTGCTTTCCGAATTTTGTGTTCCTTGCCCGTTTTTCTTCCTGTATAAAAGTTGTAAGAAATATTGCCCCCGCCAACAAGCGAATTGGTTCGTGTGCTGTACAGCGGCATCAAAACATATTCAAACTTTTTTTCGGGAAGAAAAATATTGTGGAATACACCGCCCGCCATTGCCTTGTCATAATTATTCCAGCCGAGCACGGGCAGGTAAAAGATCTGCGTGGTGTTTGGTTTTTCAAATCCTCCTGCAAACTGAAAATGCAGTTTGTCCCATTTTCTCAGAATTCCTGAAGTGCGGATGGAATTATTGCTGCGGTTTATTTCAGGAATGTTTTGTTCGTTGTCAATTCTGATTGACGCGCATCCCCCGCACAGGAATGAAACTTTTTTCTTTTCACCTATGGAGTCCAACCATGTTGTACTCAATGTCTTTCCGTTCTTGTCAACACCTGAAAGGGAAACGGGTCCCTTTACTCCACCTTTGTTCTTTATTGTGATTTCAAAATTAGTTGCTTCTTCTTCACTGGTTCGTTTTGCAGAAGCGATTCTGTAATCAATTTTTTTTATTGCTTTCAACAGGCCATCGAAGAACCACGAAAGATTTTTTTGTGTGACGCTTTCAAAAATATTCCTGATGTCATCGGGGTAGGGGTGACGGAATTTCCATGTGTTGAAATACGTGTGCATACATTTATCAAATAATGAATCCCCGAGATAAGCGCGCAGATATTGAAAACTTAAACCTGTCTTGGCATAAACCCCCGCGCCATAATTCAGCCGTGAAAATTTTTCCGAAGTAATATTTATGGGTTGGTCGGTGTTTCGTCTTGCGGTGAAAAGATATTCAAGCTCCTGAAGTCTTCTGTCAGTCATCTGATTTAAACCGAGAAACTTTGTGTCTGAAAACATGGAAGGGGAACTTTTGCCCGAATCATATTTCGCATCAACGTAACGCAATTCGAAAAAAGTATTGATGCCTTCATCCATCCACGCATGGTAGCGCTCGTTGCTGCCGAGAATTCCGTAGAGCCAGTTGTGTCCGACTTCATGGGCAATAACAATCTCAAGTTCATTCGCACCTGATGCATCACCAATCACCGTAATGTTCGGATATTCCATTCCTCCGCCAGCGCTGATGGTTCCGTCAACTGCAGTAACGTTATTGTACGGATAATCGCCTATCCATTTCGAATAATAAAACGTTGCATCATTCACATACTCCAACGCATTCTTCCAGAGTTCCGGCTGGTTGTTAGTGAACATTATCCATGACGTAACTATCCTCCTTTCATGAGGAAGTTTCACTTCTCCCTTTAAAACATGAAAACGTTTGTCTGCAAACCAGGCAAAGTCGTGAACATTTTTTTGAGTGAAGCGAATTGTTTTTGTTTCTGCCTCCGATTTCGGAAATGAATTGTCTTTCGGATAAACGGAAATATTTTTTGTCTCGATAATTCTTTCTTCGAGAAAATCTTTTTCTGATTCTGTTTGTAAATCACCTGTCGCACCAATCACATAATTTTTCGGAAGCGTAATGCTCACATCAAATGAACCGAACTCAGAATAAAATTCTCCCTGGTCGAGATAAGGAATGGGGTGCCATCCGAATTTGTCATACACAGCCGGCTTTGGATACCATTGAGTGATTTGATACGATTGTTCAATGTGTCCCATTCGCGAAATTGTTCCTGACGGAATCTTAACATGAAACGGAGTTGCAATTACAATGCTGTCACCGCTCCTGAGAGGATGGTTAAGAATTATTTTGCATATGTCAATATGCAGTGAGTCAAAAACCCAATGAACCGTTTCTCCGTCAACTGAGAAGTTGAGCGAATCAATAAATCCCAATTCGCTTTCTTCCATGTCGAGCATTTTCCGGTTGCCCTGCAGCTCGAATTGCCCGGCAAGAGCCGTCTCTGTGTTTTTATATGCGTTCGGCCAGAGATGAAAATAAATTTCTTTCAGCTCATCGGGAGAGTTGTTGATGTAGATGATGGTTTCAAAAGCGGAGAGCTCATGCTTCACATCGTTCAGCGAAACATTGATGGTGTATTTTACTTCCTGCTGGAAATAGTTTTGGGAGAAAGAGAAATGCGTACAAAGTATCAAGTACAAAGTACAATGAAAAAAAAATATGTTCGCTCTAATTTTCAAATTTTCAAATTACTTCTCCAATTCTTCTTTTACCAGCTTACTTGCCACTTTCGGATCGGCTTTGCCGCCTGAGAGTTTCATCACTTCGCCCATGAACAAGCCGAGCAATCCCTGCTTGCCTGCTTTGTATTCATTCACCTTGTCGGGATATTTTGCAATGGCTTGCTTAACGTATTCTCCCAGCATTCCCATATCGCTTTCCTGGATAAGGTTGAGCCGCGTGGCGATGGCTTCGGGATTCTCTTCAGGGCGTAAAATCATTTCCCTGAAAACACTCTGCGCGGCTGTGTTGCTTATTTTTCCTGAGTCAATCAATTCAATAAGCGCGGCAACAGATTTTTGTTTTACAGGAAAAGAATTTATTTCCTCTCCGTTTTCATTAAGCCATGATTTAATCGGACCGATGATAAAGTTGGCAGCCGCTTTATAATTTTTTGTGTGCGCACAGAGTTCTTCGAACCACAGCGCGGTTTCTTTTGACTCTGTAATTACATCTGCATCGTATTCGGATAATGAATATTTCTTAGTAAATTTTAAAAACAATTCTTCGGGAAGCGCAGGCATTTTCTTTCGAACGCTTTCAATAAAATCATTCGTGATGATGAGTGGCGGCAAATCCGGTTCGGTGAAGTAGCGGTAGTCATGCGCCATCTCTTTGCTGCGCATGGAAAATGTTTTACCTGTTGGCGCATCGAAACTGCGCGTGTCCTGGTGAACGGTTCCACCTGACTCAATAATTTCTATTTGTCTTTTTATTTCATGTTCGATGGCGCGATGAACATTACGGATGGAATTCATGTTTTTCACTTCCACTTTTTTTCCGAATTCTTTTTCTCCTTTGATGCGGACAGAAATATTTGCATCGCAGCGCAATGAACCCTCTTCCATATTTCCGTCACAGATACCGAGATAGCGAACTAACTTTCGAACTTCGGAAACATACTGATATGCTTCATCGGCAGAACGAATCTCCGGCTCTGAAACCATTTCGAGAAGAGGAACACCCGCGCGGTTCAAATCCACCAGCGTATGAAACGGGTCAATGTCATGAATGCTTTTGCCGGCATCTTCTTCCATGTGAATGCGTGTGATAGAAATTTTTTTTTGTTGGGGCTGAAGATTTTCAGCCCCTACGTTTGATGTTCCCGGCATTTTAATTTTTATAAAACCACCTGTGCAAATCGGTGTATCGAACTGAGAAATCTGGTATCCCTTCGGTAGATCAGGATAGAAATAATTTTTGCGGGCGAAACGATTTTCTTCTCTGATGTCGCATTTGCAGGCAAGACCCAACAGGACGGCAAATTCAGCAACGCGTTCATTGAATCGTGGCAATGTGCCGGGATGTCCGAGTGTAATCACGCTCACATCCGTGTTGGGTGGCGCTCCGTATTCAGCGGCATCATAAGAATATGCCTTACTGTCCGTAAGCAATTGAATATGCACTTCCAATCCGATTACTGCTTCATATTTTTCACTTGCACTCATGCCGCGACAAAACTAAGAAATCGAAGGTGTATTGCAGAATGCATGATGGCAAGTGATGAACATCAGTTGAATTTATCATCGCTGAAGAACAACGGCTGAAATTCCTCAGGCAAAATGAATTACATTTGCCACCCCTCTGAAAAAAAGCAATTCCTAAATAATAAATTCGTCCTGAATACTCAGGATTCGTTATTCGTACTGTGAATAATATCCGCAACTTCTGCATCATCGCCCACATAGACCATGGCAAAAGTACGCTGGCTGACCGCCTTTTGGAATATACAGGCACAGTTGCCGGCAAAGAAATGCAGGCGCAGGTCCTCGATGACATGGATTTGGAACGCGAGCGCGGCATCACCATCAAGAGCCACGCAATACAGATGGAGTACGAGCTGGACGGGCAGAAATATATTCTCAATCTCATAGACACTCCCGGTCACGTTGATTTTTCGTATGAAGTGTCGCGCGCCATTGCCGCCTGCGAAGGCGCGCTGCTTGTTGTGGATGCAGCGCAGGGAATACAGGCACAAACAATTTCCAATCTTTATCTCGCACTCGAACATGATTTAACCATCATTCCTGTCCTCAACAAAATAGATTTGGAAAGCGCCAACCCCGAAGTGGTGAAAGACCAGATGGTGGATTTGGTGGGATGTAAAAGAGAAGAAATCATTCCTGCAAGCGCGCGGGAAGGAACAGGCGTTCATGATATTCTCCGCGCCATTGTCGAGCGCATTCCTGAACCCAAAGGCAGTCCCGATGCTCCGCTCAAGGCGCTCATTTTCGATTCGGTGTTTAATTCTTTCCGCGGCATCATTGCTTACTTCCGCGTGTTTGAAGGAGAAATCCGCAAAGGCGACCGCGTGAAGTTTGTCAATACCAACCAGGCATATCTTGCGGATGAAACAGGAATACTCCGGCTTAAAAAAATTCCGCAGGACGTGATTCGCGCTGGCGATGTGGGATATATTATTTCAGGAATAAAAGAAGCAAGCGAAGTGAAAGTGGGTGATACGATTACCCATGTTGACCGCCCGTGCAGCGAAGCGGTGAAGGGCTTTGAAGATGTGAAGCCGATGGTGTGGGCGGGCATTTATCCTATTGATACCAACGAGTATGAAGAACTCCGCAATGCGATTGAGAAACTCCGGCTCAACGATGCATCGCTCGTCTTCCAGCCC
>DATDOJ010000047.1:0-8410 GCA_035293345.1 Bacteroidia bacterium | reverse complement strand
GATTATCATAAAGCATTCTATACGCTTTAGCTTCGCTTAAGCTATTAGTGTCATTGGCATTAATTGATTTTGCTCTTTCAGAAGAGTCAGATTGGCTAAAGGAAAAAATCACTGACAACAATAAAATAATAAGCAAGGTATATTTCTTTCTCATTTTATTTCTGTTTTATATATTTCTATTGAGAACAATTCTGTACTGTTAGATGTTCTTTTCATCTGACATATTTTTTCCAAAAGTAATTTCTTTTCTCAAAACAAAAAACCCGCTCCCGCGGGTTCAATTTTTTCAAATCCTAAATCCTAATTCCTAAATCTCAATTCATAATTCATAATTCATCATTCATCATTCCCTACACCGCCACCAGCACAAAATCCATCACCAGCGTTTCCCCCGTCACAATCGTCACCGCAACATTCTGCGTCACCTTTCCCGTTGCGCTCACCGTCACAATCCAATCCGTTTAACCTGTGGTATGCGTAGTCGAACCATCACACCTGCCCGCCCCGGTTTATCGGTGGTTCCGCTTCTTGCGTGGATAATATCATCGGGGACCAACTTGCCCTATAATTTTTTTCAATCCTGTCAATCATATATTCATATGATTTCAGACAAACAAAAAACTTTGAACTTCAAACTTTAAACTCAAAGCTTACGGTTTCGTCATCCCCACCACAATCTTTGCAAGCTTTCCTTCCTGCGCGCCAATGTTGGTTGAAAATGCCCCGGTTTTCATTAACACAAAGGGAATGTTGGTTAACACGAAGGCAATCGTAGCCAAAACTGTCGCAATCTTCCTTACGATTAAGACAATCGTAGCTACAATTTGGAGAGTTGTAGCTTCAATTGTCAAAGTTGGGACTCAACTTTGACAATTGTAACCTCAATTATGGGAGTTGAAGCGTCAATTATGAAAGTTGTAACTTAGATTTAGGGAGTTATAGCTACAATTGCGAGAGTTGTAGCTTCAATCGAAGGGGTTGAATGTTAAACGGAGAATATGCTGGCACAAAATCTCACTGATTTTGGATTTTATGAATTTTGAATGCTTCAACTGAAACAAACTGAACTCGATTTGTAACAAACGATGCATTGATTGAAACAAACAATACATCATCTCTATCAAACGATGCTTCAACTGAAGCAAACCGAACCCGATTTATAACAAACGATATACTTTTTTCATAAAACACGACACTTTCTCGACAAAAACTATTCTTTCCATCACAAAAAGTGAAGTATTTTTAAAAACAGTTAAGTGTTTGAAGAAAAAAGATAAGTTTATACATGAAAAAGTGTTCTGTTTTAGAAAAAAGTATTATGTCTGTAAAGAAAAGTGTTTTGTTCGGAAAAGAAACTGTTACAGTTGCAGCGAGGTGCTTTCTATCGTGGCTTCGTAATGAGGAACAAGAAAAAATAGAATGTGCCGCCCCCGCTGGGCTTCATTAATCTGATTGGAATATTGCTGCTGCTAAGAGGTCGCTCCTTACGGAGCAGAAAAAATCATTTGAACTGCGGCAGTATTTACCTACCCCTTAATCATGGTCAGCATCATCTTGAATCTCTCATTCGCTTTCACGGCATGAGGAATGTTGGCAGGCAAAATGATTGCCTGTCCCGCAGCTACTGAATTTATTTTTCCTCCAACGGTAATTTCCGCCTGTCCGTCAATAACCAGCACAAGCGCTTCAAAAGGCGCAGTGTGTTCGCTCAGCGCTTCTCCCTTGTCGAAAGCAAACAAGGTTACTGTGCCGGTGGATTTCTTGATAATGGTTTTGCTGACCACTGAATTTCCGGCATAGTCAACAGCATCCTTCGCTGAAAATACTTTTGAATCGTTCTCCATCATTTATTATTTCCAGAAAACATCACTCCATGCTTCTTCCGGCTCATGCACTGCGCTGACAGTTGTTTTGGAAATCCGGTCAAGTTCATTATCCGAAAGCACTTGCTGCAGGTAATGAAACAATCTCCGCTCTTCAAAGTGGATATACTTCTCCAGCGTATCCGCAAAGTTCTCAAGCAAGTTCCTGTCACCGGGGTTTTGTTTCAACTCTTTGACAAGCAGGAAAATTTCTTTATGCTGTTCTTGCGCTTCAATTCTCATGGCATTGTCCTTCGGAAGCTTAGCGAAAACTTTTTCTTCCTCTTCCGTGAGATGATGTTGCAAATCGGTCTCAAAGAAATGCAGCACATAGCGGCTGATTCTTTCTGCGGAAACCGTCTTGCGTAACCCTTCCCTGATTTTCCAAACACAGAGCAAAGCATAGTGATGGTCTTGCGAAAACCTGACTAAGGCAGGATTTCGTTTTAGCGGTTGTGCTGTTTTCATGATTTTATTTTTTAGATTAATCACTTTCTTCTTCGTCTTCTTTTCCTGATTCGTTAGTTCCCTGCTCATTCGGCTGCGCAGCATTCACCACTTCATTGCTCATTTCAGGGTGTCGTATTTTGCCTCCGTCATTTCCAACCCTCACCATAAAGCCGAAAACCACGAGGGAAAAAATAAGTGAAACATTGGTCAGCATGATTGCCATTTTATTTTCCTTTCTCCGCACGAAAAAGGTAACGAGAGAAAATAATCCTAATGCCTCCATCAGCCAGAAAGCCACCTCGGCATTTTCTTCATGTGTTTCAATAGCAGATTTGACAATGCCCTGAATGTTTTCAATGCTTTCTTCTGCCGGCTCACCCGTAAGAAAAACAGGGATGGCAACAAGTGCAGTAACTGCAAACGCAAGCAATGAAGCGTCAACCACTGCGCTGTTTTTTCTGAACAGCCCGTAGAAAAACAGAGCTGCCCCGAAAGCAGTTCCCATTATGGGAGCATGATTAAGTAAAAGATGTATGTGTGTTTGATTCATAGTAAATAGGATTTAAAATTATTCTGGTGCAAAAGAACTGTGAACTATTTTTATAGCAAATGACATTCATCAGTCAGAGGTAACTTATTTCACTCTCTGCCTGGTAAAGCAAATCCTCATTGCAGGAGGAATCACATATCAGCTAATTATTATTTTTTCTTCCTGACAGTTTCCGTTACTGTTGTTGCCGGATGACTTTTAGTAAATTTCTTTGTAACAAACTTTCCGGTCTTTGCGCTTCGTGTGACTTTTGCCTTTGCCATGATTTTGTTTTTTGGTGAGATAATTATTACGGATTATTTTTCTGTTGGAATTTTCCATCCCCGAGGAGAACGGAAAGTATCTTCAGTTTTTCCGTGCGGTCGGCAATCAGTTTCAGGATGGCGGCAAACGGAATGAAGAGAATCATTCCCGAAACGCCCCACAATAATCCTCCCAGCAAAATTACCACGAGTGCAACCAGCGCGTTTATCTTCAGGCGGTTGCTGACAGCGAGCGGAAATATCAGGTTTGCTTCGAGGTATTGAACGAAAGTGAAAAGAGCGACCACCCCCAGCGGATACCATATCGAATCATACACGAGCCACGAAACGGTGATAGGCAGCAGCGAGGCAACGATTACTCCGATATACGGAATGAACGTCATGATGGAAACAACGAAACCGAAAAGTATCGCGTTCGGAATTCCAAGAAGAGCAAGCCCGATGCTGTTCAATGTTCCGACAACAAAATAAACGATGACCATGCCTTTGATGAAGTTGTAATAAGAAGTGATGGAAAGATGCAGTATGTCTATTATAAATTCCTTCGGCTCCGAGGGAAAAAGCAGGAACAGAAATTCGGCAAGCATGCGCCTGTAGTAGAGAATGAGAATGGAAAGAATTGGAATGAGTATCACCAGTACCAGCCACACACTTGATTCATAAATTGTCGTACGCAGAAACGGAAGAAATTGCGATGATGATTGGTCAATGACATTTTTCAGCCACGCTGCCTGCTGTTCCTCGTTGATGGAAAGCGAACTGCCGATGTAGGTCACTGTGTTCTGCAGTGAGATAAATAATTTTTCTTTCAGGTCGTTCCATTGTCCGGCAAAACGGAGAAAGAGGTTGGCAAGCAGTGTGAGCATAGCTGCAACAAATAAAACCACCAAACTCACACCGGTCATGCTCGCTGTCATCCTTGAAAACTTTTTCTTTTCCAGCCAGGCGCAAACAGGGTAAACAAGAAAAGCAATGAGCAACGAGAAACTGAGAGGAATCAGGATGGTTCTGCCGAAATACAGAATTACTCCTGCATAGACAATATATCGTATTACCTTAAAAAAATCTTTTCCCTCTGCGGTTGAAAGATTATTCATCGAAAAACATTTGAGTATGCTAGAGTGAAAAACAAATTTCTTTCAGGGACTATTCTCCGGGGACAAAAGGTTCTTCTTCTTTCCTTTCTTCCCTTCGCGCTGTCGGTTCTGTGAAATGATTCATGAAATGTTTGATGCGTTCAAATACAGTGTCAACCCAGTCATAAATTTTCTTTTCGAATTTCTTTTCTGTTTTCAGGATGAACCGCTGGATGATGAGTGAAATTCCATAAGCGATTCCGTCTTTCAGGAATTCATTTTTATCCAGGCGCACACCGAAGACGGATGATACAGCGCTCATAAAAATATTTGCCGGCTTCAGCTCTTCTCCGATTTCCTTCATGTCGCTTTTGATTTTCTCCTTTTGCTCACGCTCTGCTTTTCGTAAGCAGAGAATTTCTGCGCGCAGTTCTTCAATGTTATTTATCTTACTCATGATTTTGCTCTTTGAAAAAACTTTTAATTATTGAATTCATCATCGGAATTTTCAACCACTTCTCACGGTTGCTGTAAAGTAAAATTCCAAGCAGCAGGTACATCAAAGTCACCACTATAAATCCGTAATATATTTTCCCGGTGTAATCGGCTATGATGTAAGCAAGTGAAAAACTCAGGAACAAAAACACGGTGAGGAAAACAAATGCAATTACCAGTCCTGAAAACAACTCCGAAGCAGCACGGCTTCCTTTCTCGGCAGCGACATGTTTTGCCAGTTCTTCTCTTGTCCGGAAATAATTTTCGGTGTCTTCAACCAGGATGTTAATTTTATTTTTGAGGTTTTCCATTGGTTATGGTTTAAATAAACAACACAGCTTCCCGTTTATGATGAAAGGCAAGCAGAGGAATATCGGCATGATAAGCCATTCGCTTGGTGACACTGCTGCCGAAAAGTTTTTCCAGGAAATTTCTGTGCACCGTGGACATGGCGAGTAAGTCGGTTGAATGACTGCGGACATATTTCTCCAGTTCTTTCTCGACATTTTTTCCAAAGATGAGTTGGAAAGAAATGTTACTGTAATCTACTTTACGTTTGACCTTGGCTGTAAATTCCTGCATCAGCGGTTCTTCAACTGCTTTCAGCAATTCACCGCTGGCAATGTGCAGAACATTAATGGAAGCCCTGAATGGTTTTGCAATCTCCACGAGTTTTCTGATGGCTGAAATATCGGCTGCATGATAATCTGCAGCGTAAGTAAGTTTTTTAATTCCCCCGAATTTCACCCCTTCCGGAACGGCAATGACCGGGCACGTTGATTTCTCAATCACCTTTGCTGCATTGCTTCCAAGGATAACCTTCTTTGCTCCGCTGGCACCTTTGGTTCCCATCACGATAAAATCAGGTTTTATTTTTTCTTCAGCGGCAAGAATCTCATCTACCGCAAGTCCCATAGTGTTGATGTAGCGGCATTTTACTTTTTTCGAATCAGTAATCTGCTTACAACGTTTCACCATCATCTTGTTTACGGTTTCCTGCTCTTCAAAAGCAAATTTCGGGTCAACTTCACCCGATTCATCAGGGAAGACAATCTTCAAACGAAAAACATGCAGAAGTATAATTTCTGCTTTTTCTTTTTGCGCAAAACTTACGGCAAAATTTACGGCTGCCTCCGCTGCTTTGGATAAATCAGTTGGGACTAAGAGCGTTTTCATTTTTGGTGATGATTCCAATTATGGAAATCATCCTCAAAATTATTTTAATCCGGAAGGACACAACATGACATTAATCAAATGCCGGGATGATATTGGTCACTTGAAAAGGAAGCTACAAAGGAAATTTTTCATTCAGTTTTCCTTTTGTTCTTTTGTCTTGACACGAAAGGAATGGAAAGTCAAACCAAAATAATGTATCATCCCACAAATCCCATGCTTACCTCTTCATTTTGGCATTCTAACGCGAAAAAAAAATCAATACTTTCGTCCGGATAATACAGCAGCAACTTTACAATCAACTAGCAAAAGGAAATACTATCTTTATTGAATGAAATTATTTCTAAATAATACTCTCATTGAAGCAGCACGCATACTGAATTCTCAGTTAGATAAAAAGCAATTTATAAAATACAAAGTGAGTAACGGTATAAAGGATTATAACCAAATCGTGACAGTGCAAGACCTTTTAATTGAAGATTTTATTGTTAATAAAATTCAAAAGGAATTTCCAAACACAAATATCATATCAGAAGAAAAATCATTCAATGATTTTTCTTTGGAAAAACCAACTTGGGTAATTGACCCGATAGACGGTTCAATGAATTATTTCAGAGGGTTAAATTTTTATTGTTTATCTCTTTCGTTTTGGGAGCATAACGAACCGAAATTTGCAAGTGTCTTTTGTCCTTACAACAACGAAATGTTTCATGCCTCAAAAGGAAAGGGAGCTACTATAAACGAAAAAGAAATTAGAGTTTCTCAAATAGAAAACTTAGATGATGCAGTAATTCTACTTTCTGGTTTTGATTCTTTTAAGAAACAACAAAAGGAGAAACAGTTTTTCAATTTGGTTTCCTCGATCAAGAACATGAGAATACTTTCATCATCTGTTTTGGACATTTGTTACATAGCCGCTGGTAAATGTGAAGCCAGAGTATTTTCTAACTGTAAATTTTGGGACTTATCGACAGCTAAACTTATTTTGGAAGAAGCGGGCGGTTATCTTACTGATTGGAATGAAAACACATCAAGTATTTTTTCTCCTTTTATGATTGCTTCCAATAAACATATTCACACTTCACTTTTGAACCTTTTGCATGATTAACATACCAGAAGAAATTCTAAAGGCGTTGCCCCGAAATAAACTTGTAATCTTTGTAGGTTCAGGTTTCTCAAAACCATTAGGTTTTAATGATTGGAGCGGATTAGCCAAAGTTGCGATTAGTGAATACGCAAAAACTAATTCTGATGTTAAACATCTTCAGTATTGTCTTGAAAATAAATTACTGAGTGAAATTTTAATCTTTGATGCGTTAAAGGATATTGACAAAAACAAAATAATAGAAATAATAAAAGCAGACAACAACAAAAGCATTGCACCTGATAAGTTAGGTAATCATAAAAAGCTTTGGCAAATCTCAGACAGGATTATTACTACGAATTATGATAAAGCGATTGAAACTGTTAAGCCAAACACTTCGATAGAAGTGATAAGTCATAATCATTTATATGAACTTGTAAAAAGTTTAAGCAAAGATTCATGGCTGTTTCACATTCATGGAATGATTGACAATACAAGTGACTGTATAATTTTTAGCGACAGCTATTACCAACTATATCAAAAAAAGCATCCTGCAATTGAGCAACTCAAAAGCATTGTGCTACACAATACGATTTTGTTCATGGGGTTCAGCATGAAAGATAAATATGTAGCAAAGTTATTTGATGATTTGAACTTAATATTCGGTGATACACTTTCCAGCGGACATTTCATTTTGTTAGAAGAAAGCGAAACTTTAAACAACAGACACTTAACGAAAATACCAATTGATAGCTATTCTCAAATTCCAGAATTTCTTGATCAATTAATTAAGTCAAAGGAATTGCAGTTGCAAAGTCCAGTTCCTATAACAAGATATTTAAGGAGAAGATGCAGAACTTTTAAACCCAGTTCTGATGAATTCAATTCAGTCATGATTGAGTTGAGAAACGAAACATTCAACAAAAACAATATTGACAATTTTAAAAAGCGAATAAATAATCTGAAAGATTATGAAAATATTTTAGCATTGGCAGCACTCTATGAAAACGAAAGTGAAATTGAAAAGATGAAAGATGTTTTGGAGAGCGCTTGCTTTGAGGGAGAGGAAGAAATGACAAGGCAATTATACTTAGCACTTGCTTTTGAAAAATTGGATTGGGCAATAAAAGCAATTCAAATTTTAGATAAAATTATTGCTAACCCAAATGTTGAAGCAGAAATGGCACTATGTGCTAAATTCAATCGCAGTGTTTGTGCCGAGAAAATGCTAAGATATGATGAAGTATTTTTTGAACAACTTATTTCTAATACAACCACTTTGAAATTTACTAAAGAACGAATTAAAGACAAAGCGATTTCAAATCACTTGATTGTATGCAAGCAAAGAAAAATGGAATTCAAATACGAGAACGAGTTGAAAGAATCTACAGAGTATGAAATTCAAACTTCTGAAAAATCACAATCAAAAACTTTAATAAACTACTTGACCAATAAGA
>DATDOJ010000046.1:0-3694 GCA_035293345.1 Bacteroidia bacterium | reverse complement strand
ATTTATCGGAGGACATTTTTATTTAATTAAAAGTAAAGCCGCAGTTACTTCCTGCTTATTTCATCGGATACGGTAAGGCGCTTTCTTCCTTTCTTTCTTCTTGATGCAAGCACACGCCTTCCGTTGGCGCTTGCCATACGCAGGCGGAATCCGTGTTTATTCTTTCTTTTTTTGTTGGAGGGCTGGAACGTACGTTTCATAGTTATCTGTCATTAAGGGCGGCAAAGGTAAATATGTTTTGCAGGGATGCAAATTTACAAGCAGAAACTACGGTTCATTCTTTCACAAACTTCGCAACACTCTCCCCTGCTCCGGTTCTAACTTTCACAAAATAAATTCCGGGAGCGAGAGTGGAAACATCAACAGAGATTCGGGATTTGGGATTCCGGATTTGGGATTTGAAAACCTTATCACCCAACACATCATAAATTTCTACTACATCAATCTTTATTCCTGAATCCTGAATCCTTATTTCGCCTGTGGCGGGGTTTGGAAAAATCCGCACAGCATTTTCATCACCGTATTCAACAATTCCTAAAATGGTGCTGTCTATCCTTGCAATAAAAATATCTGAACCGCCTGCACCTGAATTGTTCAACACCGTTGTTCCGAACGTGACAGAAGCACTGTTGAAAATTCCGGTGACATAAACATTGTCGCTTGCTCCGGTGGCTACACACTGACCTGATTCAAGCGCGCTTCCGCCTGTGCTCTGAGCCAAAATCACATTACCTGCGGAGTCGTATTGCACGAGGAATATGTCATTATTCCCATTGTTGTTTAAAACGGTTGTTGCAAACGCGATGGATGAACTGAAAAAATGTCCGGTCATAAAAACATTTCCGCCTGCGTCTGTGGCAACGCTGATGCCGATATCAATATTGCTTCCTCCTGCCGAGCTTGTCCAAAGTACATTGCCGAGCGAATCATATTTTGTAATAAACAAATCGCTTTGACCTGCATTGCTCAGTGTATCTGTTCCGAAGATGACGGGGAAAAAACTATAGTAGCCGGTTACGTAAACATTTCCGCTTCCGTCAGTGGCTGCGGCATTACCGTAATCAGTGCTGCTGCCGCCAGATGTATTTGCCCAAAGCACATTGCCTGCGGAGTTATATTTGGTTATAAAAAAATTACTGCCGCCTGTTGCAGTCAGCGTAGTTGTTCCGAACGTGACGGATGCACTTGTAAAATTTCCTGTAAGAAAAACATTTCCGTTTCCGTCTGCGGCAACTCCGTAACCGGCATCAGGAAAAACACCGCCCGCTGATTTCGCCCAAAGAACATTGCCCGCTGAATCATATTTCGCAATGAAGATATCACTGTAAGGATAACCCGTGTTGTTCAGGGTAATGGTTCCGAATACGACAGACGGACTGATGAAGTAACCTGTCACAAAAACATTTCCGTTGCTGTCAGCGGAAGCGCAAAAACTTACTTCGCTGTCAATTCCTCCCGCTGACTTTGCCCAGAGCACATTGCCCGCGGAGTTGTATTTCACAACGAACATATCAGAATAACCTGTGCCCGGACTTGTTAACGTTATTGTTCCGAACGTGATAGCCGCGCTATAGAAATAACCCGTCACAAAAATATTTCCGCTTCCATCAAGAGCAACGCTGAAACTTTTGTCATAATAATTTCCGCCCGCTGACTTCGCCCAAATAATATTTCCGGAGGAATCATACTTGGCAAGAAACACATCAGGAGTTCCGGAGGGACCGGCATTGAACAATGTAGTGCTTCCGAAAGTGATTGAAGCGCTTTCAAAAAAACCTGTCACATAAACATTTCCGTTTCCGTCAGCGGCAACACTGTTGCCGTAATCATTATCGCTTCCGCCTGCTGACCTTGCCCAAAGCCAGTCAGCCGACTGACCAAAAGAATTAAAAATTAAAAATGCAGAATTAAGAATTAAGAGCAGTAGATTTTTTTTCATGCTATATTATTATTGTTTCACAAACTTAGCAACTCTCCCCCCTTTTTCTCCACGCACTTTCACAAAATAAATTCCGGAACTAAGCGCACTCACGTTAATAGTTTCCACATTGCTCTGGAAAATTTCTGCATTGCTCCAGACCTTTTCTCCAAGCACGTTATAAATTTCTACGCTCTCGATTGCATATTGTCCATTGCATATTGCCAATTGATTAGTGGCGGGGTTGGGGAAAATATATAATGAATTGTCTTCCGCTGTCATTGGGGAAGTTTCTGTGATGATAGGGGCATAGCACAGAACAGTTCGAAGCAGAGTTGGCAAAACTGTGGTATAGGTTGGTGTAAAAGAAGTGAAGCCGGAAGAAACAGAATCCTGTGGTGTAATAGTAGTTGGCATTACATTATAAACTGTGGCTGTGTGACTGACTTCGTTGCAGCCGCTCACCGCAGCAGTGTCTGTCTTTACAAGATATATCTGTGGATATGCGCCTGCTGAAAAGCTGTAGGTTGTTCCTCCAAATAGAAAACCATCAGGCACCACACGAAGAGAAGTTCCCGATTCAGTGTTGCTGCCACCGTAATTGCGCGACCACTGAACGCTTCCAGCGGAATCAACCTTTATCAGGTACATATCCCACGTGCCGAAACTCACCGGAATATTATATGAACCGCCAATGAGAAGGAAGCCACCGTCAGCCGTAGGATAAACATCACCTGGCGTACCCATCTCCGCATAAATTTTAAACCAGAGAATGTTGCCTGATGTATCTGTTTTCATCAGGAATGTTTTTGCATCGGAGTTGCCTGTGACAAATCCCTGGGTGTATCCGGCAATAAAATAACTGCCATTGACTTCTTTGGTCCAGAGACCTTTTTCAAAATCGGGACCTCCGTAAACCTTAAACCAAATCCTGTTACCGAAATTATCTGTCTTGACAAAATAGATGTCGTTGCTGCCCAGCAGGAAACTCTGCGACTCACCGGTCATGATGAAACCACCGTCAGAAGTTTGGTCGGCATGCCAGCCCCAGTCCCAGTTGCTGCCGCCATAAGTTCGTCCCCATAAGATATTTCCTGAAGCATCGGTCAGGCACATATACATATCATATTGCCCTCCTGTTCCGCCCGCGCTGCGCCCGGAAAAAATAAGTTTCTCTTCTGTCTGCCTGACGGAATGAAAAGTATTGCTGCTCCCGTTATGGTCTGTCCGCTGAGCCCACACGATATTCCCGCTGTCATCCGCTTTTAGAATAAAACCATCACGGCTCAGAGTGGTGGAACCGAAAGTGAAACCGGTAACGATAAAGCAACTGTCTGGTGTGGCAAGCACTGAAAAGACACTTTCATCATTTCCCAGATTCCATCTGCGCGACCAAAGCATGTTGCCGGTGCTGTCGGTGCGGAGCATAAAAATATCTCCGGGACCGCCACCGAATAGCTGGTAGTCGGATACAGTTCCTGCCATCATGTAACCGTGGTCGTAAGTCATTTCAACACTTGTGACGTTCAACATCAAACTATCCTTGTGATAGACCTGCTGGAATTGAATCTGTGAATAAACATTCACCCAAAACATAGCAGCAAGGGGAAGAGTAATTTTTTTCATAGTATCATCTTTTAAATTTTGCTCAGGTAAAAGTAAACCATTTTAATTTTTCTTCTCTGTGGTTCTCTTTTTTTCTCTGCGAATCTCTGCGGTTTGTTTTTAAACGCAGAGGGCGCTGAGGGTTTCGCTGAGTGCCGCTGAGATAACTTA
>DATDOJ010000045.1:0-2696 GCA_035293345.1 Bacteroidia bacterium | reverse complement strand
GTCACCGAATTGTTCGGGCTTGCCCATCGCAGCCGTCACTTCTTCCACATCGTGCATGGTGATGACCTGCTTGCTTTCTCCAACACGCTGCTGGAACATTTCGGCAATGCGTGCTTCGATGTCCTGCATGATTTCATCTTTTCCTTCGCTCGAAGCAAAATGCCTCCGGATGGAATCAATGTAAGCGCTGAAAACTGCATAAGCATTTTCGTCTATATGAAAGACAATGCCGTTCAGGTTTATGGTTAATGTCTTATTCATGGCTGTGTGTTGGTTTTAGTGGTTAAGTGATTTACTGTTTCAACAAGCATGTTCCATTCGGAAGCAAGCTCATCGAGAAATTTTTTTCCAATCGGAGTGAGGGAATAATATTTCCTTGGCGGACCGCTTTTGCTTTCCACCCAGCGATAGGTGAGAAGCCCGGAGTTTTTTAACCGTGTCAGCAGAGGATACAGTGTTCCTTCCACCACAATCAGTTTCGAATCCTTCATTTTGCCAATGATGTCAGACGGATACACTTCCCCGTCCACCATCACCGACATGATGCAGAACTCCAACACTCCTTTGCGCATCTGCGCCTTGGTGTTTTCAAGATTGCTCATAGTGTTTGGTTTTAGATTTTTGATTTGTCAGCCGCAGTGTATTATTATTTATTTTTAATCTGCGAATCTGTGGCACCTTTTTTATTTGCTTTTCTTCAAAGCATATTCAACAATGGTTACTTCAGGAAGCTCAATAACTGAAATCCATTCTCCTTTATATTTTGTGAGTCCAACTACATTCGAAGTACATTCCCGTTTTATTATCACAGGCGATTCGCTCTTTGCTTTCATGTTTCGGATGGCTGCTGCACCGATTGAAATGGACAGTACTGAAATGAGAACGATTGCTGCACTCATCAGATAGGTGTTTACTTTTTTCATGGCGATTGATTTTTTGTTTGTAAGAATTATTATTTTGTTTGATAATATTTTTATGTTTTTTATTCGGGGGCAAATATAAATACATTTTTTAGTACTATGCAACACAAAGTACTAAATATAATTGTAACTAATTGATAAACAGTAAGAAAAAATTTAACATTGTACTATGCAAAGCATACTAATGAGCAATATTTGATTGATTAACTTATCAAAACAGGGAGTAAAAAAGGAGCATCAAAGCATCAAAGCAGAAATGGAATTGTCATTTTGCATCTCGTGTTTTCATGATGCGCGAAACTCATGGCACGGATTTTCGTTTCCTGATAGAACAAAAATAATTTTATGAAAAGAAAACATCTTTATCTCATTGCGCTTGCAGGATTAATCATTGTGTTATTCAGTCATTGCAGTTCAATGCGAAGCGTTGGCATCAATTCCATGCGCCCTGCAGAAATCACTTTCCCTTCTTATGTAAACACGCTGCTTCTTGTTGACAGAACCAAATTCGAGCAAGGAGCTGTAAATATTATTGAAGGAATATTAACAGGCGAAATGCCGGGAGCAGATAAAGCGGCAGCGCAGGAGGCAATCAACGCACTACAGCAAACGCTTCTTGCATCACCGCGGTTCAAAGTGATTCGCGCTTCGGAAATTATGAATGGAAACAGCATAACCCAGGCATTTCCTGATGCGCTTCAATGGAATATTATTGAAGAACTTTGTTCACGGTATAAAACCGAAGCAATAGTGGCGCTGGAAATTTTCGACAGCAATTTTATTGTCACAAGCGGAGCACGCAAGAAGAAAAAAACAGTGGAGGATAAGGGTGTGAAAAAAGAAATCGAAGTGGATGAATATTATGCCGAGGGCTTGGCGAATGTAAAAATCGGTATCCGTCTTTATGACCCTAAACCAAAAAGCATTGTTGACCAGCAAATGTTTACCAAGACAAAACGATGGGAAGCAACAGGAAATAATATTACAGATGCCATCGCTAAATTAATCCGCAAGACGGATGCAACACTTGCCGTAAGCCGAATGGCAGGGCAGGATTATGCATACAAGATTGCACCGATGCCTGTTCAGTTAGCAAGACAGTATTACAGCAAAGGAAAAAAGACAGAACAGGTTGCAGCAGGGGCAAGAAGGGCAGAAGTGAATGATTGGAAAGGTGCATTGAACACATGGGAAAGTGCATTGAGCAGTGCCTCTGCTAAAGATGCCGCTCGTTTATGTTACAACATTGCTGTTGCTTACGAAGTGCTTGGTGATATGGAGAATGCAAAAAAATATGCCGCGCGTTCGTACGTTGATTACGGAAACAAGAAAGGAAAAACGTATTCCGCTATGCTTGAATACCGCCAGCGAGATGAAGAACTGTCGGAGCAGCAGATGAAGTAGATGTTGGTTGAAGTGGAAGAAGAAAAAATATTTTTTCTTAAGGAGGATTAAAATTATTTTCGCTTTACCCACGCTATTATAACTCTTACAGAAGAATTACAATTCTTCGCCTTTCATTTATCTTTATTGACATAAGAAAAATCCATTCAACGAAATATTTTCGCTGAAATAATGGCACACAAATAGAAATGTGTGATTGGCTAATGCTTATTGTCGTTAATCAAAATTATTATCCGCGAATTAAAATTGTGCGTAATTATGCATTAGACCTCTTGCGAAATTAAAAAAGTAAAAATAAGCATTAAGATGTTGATAATTATACTTGTTCGAATGAGATATTGAAGTTCGTAGGCGTAAGAATGCCTATGCTAT